>NZ_KV791411.1:0-53043 GCF_001807895.1 Stenotrophomonas sp. HMSC10F07 | reverse complement strand
CATGGTGCTCGATGGCGCCATCCATGGCGCCAACTGTCCTGGCCAGGGTGCCCCGCCTCCTCCAGACAGATTCCTGCGGGCGCGGTAGCAGGTCCACCAGAGGGATTGCGCTTGAAAATCAAAGAGCCGGGCATTGCCCGGCTCTTTGATTTTGCTCTTGCTTTCCATTGCCTCCGCGCCGGCGCGGGGAAGTGTCCAGCGGGGGTAGGCAGGCCCATGCAGGACCGTGAGGCGCATGGATGCGCTGATCGAGCCCCCATGGATGGGTTTACGGCGTGTCCTGCATGGGCCTGCCTACCCGCGCCATGCAGGAACAATCAACGCGCCGCAGCGCCCGCTTCTGACTTAGAACTCCGCCGCCACCGTCATGAACAGCTGCCGCGGTGCGCTCGCATGGATCGCATAGCGCGTGCCCTTCGGATCGGTCGGTGCGAACGAGCTCAGCTGGCCGGCGTAGCGCTTGTTGGTCAGGTTGGTCGCATTCAACGACACCCGAACGTTGCGCAGGCCCAGGCCCGGGCCGAAGTCGTAGCCTGCACCGGCGTCGAAGGTGGTCACCCCCGGCACCGACTGGTCGTTGGTGTAGGTGTAGTAGCGCTTGCCGGTGTACTTGGCACGCAGGCTGGCGAAGAAGCCATCGCGGTTCCAGCTGATCTCGCTGGAGGCCATGCGCTGCGGCGTATCCACCGTGATCTTGCCGGCCACCGGCACGATCGCGCCGCCCGAGGTGTAGTCATCCTCGTAAGTGGTCTTGTTCCAGGACAGCGCGTTGTACCACTGCAGGCCGTCGATCGGCTTGAGGATGAAGGTCAGTTCCGCGCCGTGGCTCTTCACCGAACCGACATTGATGAAGCGCGTTACGCACTCCGGACGCGTGCCGACTTCGATGCTGGAACACGGGTTCAGCGACAGCAGGCGGTTGTCGAACTTCACGTTGTAGGCCGCGATCGAGGCCTGGTACTTCTCGCCGAAGGTACGGAAGCCGGCTTCCAGGCTCTTGGACTTCTCCGGCTCCAGGCCGGCGCTGGCTGCGAACGATTCCGGCGACACCTGCAACGGGCCACCGCTGCCGCCACCGACGAAGGCGGCGATGTTCTCGGCGTACGAGGCGAACAGTTCATTGTTGGCGTTGAGCTTGAAGCCCAGGCCCACCTGCGGCAGCACCGACTTCTTGGCGGTCAGCGTGCCCGAAGCGATGCGGGTTTCCACGCCCGGCTGGGCGGTGGCGCGCATGCGGGTGTTCGGGCTCTTGATGCCCACGTCCACGGTCAGGCGCTGGTCGAGGAAGCGCATGCGGTCCTGCACGTAGAACTGGCGCGTGCGGATGTCGAAATCCTGGTTGAACAGCCGGCGGTCCGGGTTCTTCAGGTACAGGTCGTCCAGGAACGGGCCGCTGATGTAGTAGAAGTTGCGCGACACGTTATGGTCGTTCTGCTCGTACCACAGGCCGGCCTCCAGTTCGTGGATGCCCACCGTCCACGACAGCGCGGCGGTCACACCATCGCGGTTGATCGTGTAGTTGGTGCTGCGGATCGAAATCGGCAGCATCCTGTCGGTGCCCGGGTAGGACGGCTGGCCCGGCGCCCACCAGTGGCCCTGGCCACGGTTGTCGTGGTGGTAGGCCAGCAGCTTCAGGCGACCCTGCTCGCCCAGGCGCAGGTCGGCATCGACCGAATAGAGGTTGTCGTCGCGAAGTGCACGGCTCTGGTAGTACGCATCGTCGATGCTGTTGACGCCGCCGCTGAACCTGCAGCGCGCCTTGTTGTAGGTGCCCGGCGCGCAGTACGCAGCAGCGACGGCGCGGTCCCAGTCCGGTGCGTAGATGTTCCAGTCATAGCCCAGGCCGCGGGCCAGCATGTCCTTGGACAGGTAGGCGTAGTTGGCCTGGCTGGCGCGCGAGGTCGCCACGAACGCACCGAAACGGTGGTCGCCGATATTCCACACGGCCTTGGCGTTGAACTGGCGGGTGGTCTGGTTCTGGTACGGCGCGGCCCACATGTCCTGGTCCTGGTGCACGCCGGACACATAGGCCGAGAAGCCGTTGAGGTCGCCGGTGTCCACGCGCAGGTAGCCACGGCGCTGGTTGTTGTCGCCGACGGTGACGCTGGCGCGGCCACCGAATTCAGTGGACGGGTCCATCGAGAAATACTGGATGGTGCCGCCCAGGTTGCTGGTCGAAGCCACGCCCAGCGAACCGATGCCCTGCGACAGCTCGGCACCGGCCAGGTTCTCGGCAATGATCGCGCGGGCAATGCTCAGGCCGTTGTAGTTGCCGTAGCTGTTGTCACCCAGCGGGATGCCGTCCAGCGTATAGCCGAGGCGGCTCTTGTCGAAGCCGCGCAGGCTGATGGTCTGCGATTCTTCGTTCGCGCCGAAGGCATCGTTGGACTGCACCGACACGCCCGGGAGGCGGTCGAGGATTTTCTGGCCACTGGTGCCCGGCGGCAGCACCTGCTTGTCGACGGTGGTGATGCGCTGCACCTGGCGGGTCTCGCCCTGGCCGATCACGGAGACGGTATCCAGCGTCTGCGCGCTCAGCGCGGCATCGGTGCTGGCGCCGGTATCGGCGGTGGTGGCAGCGTGGGCGCTGGCGGCGGCGGAGAGCGCGATCGCCACGGCGATCGTCAGGTGTCGGGTCTGCATGGTGGTCCGTTGCATGGGGGGTGGTCACCGGCACGCGTGCGCGGTGCATGGCCACTATGCGAACGGAACATGAAACCTTCTTTACGAAAAACCAACGAACGGTGCAGGGCACCCGCACATGTCCCGCAGCCGAATAAAAAAGGGGCCGGATTCCCCTCGCAAGCGAAGGTTCACCGGCCCCGCGCACTCCGTGGGGGAGGCGGTCCACGCGTTGCGTGGGGGAGGGCTCAACCCATGTACAGGCCACCGTTGACCGGATAGTCGGCGCCGGTCACGTACGAGGCTTCATCCGAGGCCAGCCACGCGCACAGGCCGGCCACTTCCTCGGGGCGGCCGAGGCGGCGCACCGGCACCGATGCGGCCAGCCGATCCAGGACGTCCGGCGGGAAGCTGCTGATCGCCTGGCTGGCGATGTAACCCGGCGACAGCGTGTTGACGGTAACGCCGCGCGAGGCCACTTCGGCGGCCAGTGCGCGGCTGAAACCGTGCATCGCGGCCTTGGCGGTGGCGTAGTTCACCTGGCCGATCTGGCCCTTGTGGGCGCTGACCGAACCGATGTTGATGATGCGGCCCCAGCCACGCGTGGCCATCCCATCGACCACCTGCTTGGTCAGGTTGAACAGCGCATTGAGGTTGGAGGCGATCACCGCATTCCAGTCTTCCACCGTCATCTGCCGGAACAGCAGGTCGCGGCTGCCGCCGGAGTTGTTGACCAGCACGTCCACTTCACCGACTTCTGCGCGGACCTTGGCGAACGCGGCGCTGGTCGAGGCCCAGTCGGTGGCGTTGCCTTCGGAGGCGATGAAGTCGAAGCCCTGTTCGCGCTGCTCGCGCAGCCAGTTGGCCTTGCGCGGCGAGTTCGGCGCGCAGCCGGCAACCACGGTGTGGCCGCTGCGGGCCAGGCTCTGGCAGATGGCAGTGCCGACACTGCCCATTCCACTGGTGACGTAAGCGATTCGAAGCGTCATTGCAGAAGGCTCCTTGGCAAAGGGTCAGGCGGCGAGGGGGTAAAGGCCGAACAGCAGGCTGCCGATCATCAGCAGCATCGAGATGGCGATGGCCCACTTCAGGGTGAACTTCTGGTGGTCGGCGAATTCGACCTTGGCCAGGCCCACCAGCAGGTAGGTGGAGGGCACCAGCGGGCTGAGCAGGTGCACCGGCTGGCCGGCCAGCGAGGCGCGCGCCATTTCCACCGGGGTGATGCCGTAGTTGCCGGCGGCCTCGGACAGGATCGGCAGCACGCCGAAGTAGAACGCGTCGTTGGACATGAAGAAGGTGAACGGCATCGACGCCACGGCGGTGATCACCGCCAGGTACGGGCCCCACGACTCCGGAATCACCGCCAGGAAGCTGTGTGACATCGCCTCGACCATCCCGGTGTTGTTGAGGATGCCGGTGAAGATGCCCGCAGCGAAGATCAGCGACACCACCGACAGCACGTTGCCGGCATGGTTGACCACGCGGCGGCGCTGCTCGGCCAGGTTCGGGTAGTTGATCACCAGGGCGATGGCGAAGCCGACCATGAACAGCACCGGCATCGGCAGCACGCCGATGATCAGCGCGGTCATCAGCGCCACGGTCAGGGCCAGGTTGACCCACAGCAGCTTCGGACGCTTGATGTCCTCGGCGTCTTCCACGGTCGGCAGCGGATTGCTGTCATCGGACACGCTGTTGTCCATCCAGCTGCCGCCCTTGGGCAGGGTCACCACGCCAAGGCGACGGCGTTCCTTCAGGCCCAGGTACCAGGCCAGCAGCAGCACGCCGGCACAGGCGATCACCATCGACGGGATCAGCGGCACGAACACATCGGCCGGGTCCACGTGCAGCGCGGTGGCCGCGCGTGCGGTCGGGCCGCCCCACGGGGTCAGGTTCATCACGCCGCCGGCCAGGATGGTCACGCAGGTCATGTTCAGCGCGTTCATGCCGAGGCGCTGGTACAGCGGCAGCATCGCCGAGACGGTGATCATGTAGGTGGTCGAACCGTCGCCATCGAGCGAGATCAGCATCGCCAGCACCGCAGTGCCAAGCACGATCTTCATCGGGTCGCCCTTGACGAAGCGCAGGATCACCCTTACCAGCGGATCGAACAGGCCGGCGTCGATCATCACCCCGAAGTAGAGGATGGCGAACATCAGCATCACGCCGGTCGGCGCGATCTTCTTGATGCCCTCCAGCATCATCTCGTCGATGCCGGCACCGAAGCCGCCGATCAGCGCGAACAGGATGGGAATGGTGATCAGGGCCACCAGCGGCGACAACCGCTTGCTCATGATCAAGTACATGAATGTAATGACCATGCCAAAGCCGAGGATGCTCAGCATCATCTGCGGACTCCTTGCGAAAACAGGATGTGGGGGAGTGGAAGGGGGCCGGGTGGTTTGCCCGGCACAGCTGGCTTAGAAGTCGTACTGCAGGCGGCCAGTGACCGCGCGCGTGCGGTCCACTGTGACCCCGGCCAGGCGGTCGCGGTTGCGGCTTTCGATCACGTTGAGCATGAAGCGCAGGTTGTCGCGCAGGTACCAGTTGCCACCCAGCGTCCAGGCTTCGGTGCTGCCACGGCGCAGGTCCGGCGCGCCATCGAGGTGCTGCGCGCCCCACATCTGGTCGTAACGCAGCGCTACTTCGAAGGCCCCAGCCTTGTGGCGGATGTCCTTGACCCGTGCGAAGCGGCCGGTCTTGCGGTCGTAGGCACGGCTTTCGCCGGTGACGAACCAGCTGAGCATGCCGTAGGCCGCCATCACGTCGCCGCGCTGGGCGCCGTCATCGAAGGTGGCGCCACTGAACTCGCCCTGCCACGACAGCGGGCCGCGCACCTGCGCGTATTCCAGCGACCACTTGTTGACGTCGGTATCGCGGCCGGCGGAGAAGTCGACCAGGGTCAGGCGGCTGTTGTCGGACAGGTGGCCGGCCGGGCGCGGACGGATGCGCAGGCCGGGCACGCCGTTGGCACCCGGGTTGTCGTAGGCCTCGCGGGCCAGCGACAGGCCCAGGTGCAGCACGTCACCGTCGCTGGGCGTGGGCGCCCAGGTGACGCGACCACCCGCCGCGCGGCCCTTCACCTGCCAGGCGTCGATGCTCTCCAGGCTGTAGAGGCTGGCCGCCCAGGTGAAATCCCCCGGATTGGCCTGCCAGGACGCACCCAGGCGGTACAGCGGCGCCAGCGTGGTGCCGGCGTTGCCGCGCTCCAGGAAGCTGCCGTAGTTGGAGCTGGTACGGTCATCCAGCGAGAAGTACTGCTTGAACTGGCCGACGGTCAGCTTGCCGGCCTCGCCGAAGCTGCGTGCCAGGTAGACATCCTTGGCCTCGACGCGGTCGCCGGAGAAGTCGGCTTCCAGCTTGTAGTCGACCACGAAGAACTTGCCGGACACGTCCAGCCAGGCGCGACGGATCTCGGTGTCGTCCTTGTTCGGGGTGCCGCGGTTGTCGTTGTCGAAGGTGGCGAAGTCCAGGTGCAGGCGGCCACCGAGGGTGGCGGTGACCGGGCGGTCGTCTTCGGCAGCGAAGGCCGGCGCCGACAGGGCAGCCAGCGCCATCATGGCGGCAGGACGCCGCCAGGCAAACGTGAATTCCACAAACCCTCCCAGGTGCGCGCCAGGCGCGCGGCAATCGTGGGCACCGGACGGTGCGCGGCCGCAGTCTGGGTCGGGCAAGCTGTCATCGTCCTGTCAGTGGTTTGTGCGGTGCAGCGTAAACGACCGCCGGGCACCGCCCTGTGCTACCCATGCGATGTATCCCGGTAGCGCCGGTCCATGACCGGCGGGCGGACCCGGCGGCATGCGGTAGCATTCGGTTCCCCTCCCACCCGTGTGCCCATGCGCCTGCTGCTGGTCGAAGACAACCCGGATCTGGCCGATGCGATCATCCGCCGGATGCGCCGCAGCGGGCACGCCGTGGACTGGCAGGCCGATGGCCTGGCCGCCGCCAGCGTGCTGCGTTACCAGAGCTTCGACCTGGTGGTGCTGGATATCGGCCTGCCCAAGCTCGATGGCCTGCGCGTGCTGGCCGGCATGCGCGAGCGCGGTGACAGCACGCCGGTGCTGATGCTGACCGCGCGCGATGGCATCGAGGATCGCGTGCAGGCGCTGGATGTCGGTGCCGACGATTACCTGGGCAAGCCGTTCGATTTCCGCGAGTTCGAAGCGCGCTGCCGCGTGCTGCTGCGGCGTGCGCGTGGCCAGGCCAGCGAAGTGGTGCAGATCGGCGGCTTCCAGTTCGACAACGCTGCGCACCGGGTCAGCCTCGACGGCGAACCGATCGAACTGCCCAACCGCGAGTACCGCCTGCTGGAGATCCTGGTCGGGCGCCTCGGCCAAGTGGTCGGCAAGGATGAGATCGGCAACGGCCTGTTCGGTTTCGATGACGAAGCGGGCCCGAATGCCATCGAGTTGTATGTTGGTCGCCTGAGAAAGAAGCTGGCGGGCGCACCGCTGCGCATCACCACGGTGCGCGGTGTCGGCTATCTGCTGGAGGCCAGCGATACCCATGCCGACGCCGATGGCTGACGCGCGCGCTGCGACTGCGGCGCCGGGTTCGCTGCGGCGCACGCTGCTGCTCTATCTCGGCGTGCTGCTGGCGGTGTTCGCGGTGGCCCTGCTGTTCGCCGCACGCGATTACGGCCAGCGTGCCGCCAACCGTTCCTACGATCACCTGCTGGTGTCCTCGGCACTGTCCATCGCCGATTCGGTGGCGCTGGTCGATGGGCAGTGGCAGGTCGATCTGCCGTATGCGGCGCTGGACCTGCTGGCGATGGCGCCGGAGGACCGCGTGTTCTATCGCGTGGCCGACAGCCGCGGCACGCTGATCACCGGCTACGATGACCTGCCGGCAGCGCCGCGCCGGCCCGGTACCCAGCCGCAGCTGTTCGATGCCACCTACAGCGGCGAGACCGTGCGCTTCGTGGTGGTCGGCCGCAGCTTCGCCGCTGCCTCGGCGCAGGGCGAAGTGCAGGTCCAGGTCGGCCAGACCCGGCGCGCACGCGAAGCCGTCGCGCAGGATATGGTCAATCGCGCGTTGCTGGCGATCGGCGTGCTGTCCGGCCTGCTGCTGGCGCTGGTGGCGTTCGGCGTGCATCGCGCGTTCCGCCCGCTGGTGCGGGTGGAACGCGAGCTGTCGCGTCGCGAGCCTTCCGACCTGAAGCCGCTCGACGCCCGTGTACCGCGTGAGATGGACCAGATGGTGGCGGCGCTGAACCGCTTCATGGAACGCCTGTCCAGCAGCAACGAGACACTGCGCGCGTTCATGGCCGAGGCTGCGCACCAGATGCGCACGCCACTGGCGGCATTGCGTGCGCAGGCGCAGTTGGCGCTGGACGATGACGATCCGGAGGACATGCGGCGCAGCCTGCAGGCGATCGAGCGCAACGCCACCCATATGAGCCGGCTGCTGAACCAGCTGCTCAGCGATGCCAGCGTGATCCATCGTTCGCACCTGCAGCGCTTTGCAGCGGTGGACCTGGCCGAGACCGTGCACCAGGCCCTGCATGAAGCGCTGCCGCAGGCCGGTCCGGCGCCGCGCGTGCAGTTGGCGATGACCGCCGAACCGGCATTGGTGCACGGCGATGCGCTGCTGCTGCGCGAGGCAATCAAGAACCTGGTCGACAACGCACTGAAGTACGGCGGTGACGGCGACTTGCAGATAGCCCTGACCGTGGAAGGCGAGCAGGCCGTGCTGACCATCGCCGACCACGGCGCGGGCATCGCCCCGGCCGATGCCGAGCGCGTATTCGAGCGTTTCGCCCGTGGCGAAGGCGCGCCCTCAGGTGGTGCCGGGCTGGGCCTGGCCATCGTCAAGCGCGTGGTCGACAGCCATGGCGGCCGCATTGACCTGAGCAACCGCCCGCAGGGCGGGCTGGTCGCCACCATCCGCCTGCCCCGGAGCAGTCCATGATCCGCTTGTTCGCCACGACTGTTGCGCTGCTGCTGGCCCTGCCGGTGTTGGCCGCGCCCGGCGATGTGCGCCGTTTTCCCGCACAGGGAGCGGCCACCGCTCAGCTGCGCATCCACGGCACCACCGACATCGAAGTGTTCGCGGTGGTCATCGCCGACTACCAGCGCCTGCACCCCGCCACCGAGGTGGTGTACGAGGACATCATCACCCAGGACCTGTACGCGCGCTACCTGCACGACCGTGCCGGGCCGGCATCGCCGGACCTGCTGATCTCCAGCGGCATGGACCTGCAGACCAAGCTGGTCAACGATGGCCATGCGCTGCCGCATCGCTCGGCGCAGACCGCGGCGCTGCCGGCGTGGGCGCAATGGCGCAGCGAGGCGTTCGGCATCAGCTACGAGCCGGTGGTGATGGTCTACAACACCCGCGCACTGCCGGCGGCTAATGTGCCGCACACGCGCCGCCAGCTGCTGGACCGGCTGCGTGCTGAAGGTGCACCCCTGCGCGGCAGGGTCGGCACCTATGACATCGAGCGCAGCAGCGTCGGCTACCTGTTGGCGACCCAGGACGCGCAGCGCGGCAGCATTGCCGGCGCGCTGCTGGGCGCGCTCGGCGACAACGACGTGGTGCGCGAGGAGCGCACCGGCGTGCTGCTGGACCAGGTGGCCAGTGGCCAGCTGTCGCTGGTCTACAACGTGCTTGGCTCCTACGCGCAGGCGCGCGTTGATGCCGGCGCGCCGCTGGGCATTGTGGAGCCCGAGGACTACACGCTGGTGGTGCTGCGTACCGCAGTGATCCCGCGTACCGGCCCACACCCGGAAGAAGCCCGGCGCTTCCTTGACTACCTGCTGTCGCCACGCGGCCAGCAGGTGCTGTCGCGCGAGGCACGGCTGATGCCGATCGTGACCGGCAACGCGCGCGGCGATGATGCGCCGGGCCGCAGCCGCCGCCCGATCCAGCTGGGTCCGGGCCTGCTGGTGTATCTGGACGCGCTCAAGCGTCGCCAGTTTCTCGATGCCTGGCGCAGCAGCGTCGAGCCGGCCGGGCGCTGAGGCGGCGACCTGCCCGTACAATGGCGGTATGAGCGAATACACCATCCTGATCGCCGATGACCACCCGCTGCTGCGTTCGGCGGTGGTGCAGTCCTTGCGGCAGAGCCTGCCGTTGGCACAGGTGCGCGAGGTTGCGAGCGCCGAGGCATTGGCCGAGACGCTCGACGCGCAGCCGGACGTGGACCTGGTGCTGCTCGACCTGACCATGCCTGGCGCGCACGGCTTTTCCGCGCTGCTGCACGTGCGTGGCTCGCATCCCGACATTCCGGTGGTGATCCTATCGTCCAACGACCATCCGCGGGTGATCCGCCGTGCCCAGCAGTTCGGCGCGGCCGGCTTCATCCCGAAGTCGGCCCCGGCCGAGACCATCGGCGAGGCCGTGCAGGCGGTGCTCGATGGTGGCCTGTGGTTCCCGGCGATGGCCGCCGAGCGTTCTGAGGCCGATGCACTGCTGGCCAGCCGCCTGGCGCAGCTGACCCCGCAGCAGTTCCGCGTGCTGCTGTGCCTGGCCGATGGCCTGCTCAACAAGCAGATCGCCTACGAGCTGGGCCTGGCCGAGAACACGGTGAAGGTGCACGTCACTGCCATCCTGAAGAAGCTCGAATGCCATAGCCGCACGCAGGCGGCGGTGCTGGTGAAGGCGCTGGAACCGGAAGGCGACGCGCGGGCAGGGATGGACGGCTGACCTGGGCAGGGCACTTGGCTCTCGGTGAGAGCATTCTGAGCTGCTCGAATCAACTGCGCCAACGCGAAAATGGAGTCTGGCCCGTCAGTTGCCGCTGATCGAACTCATCTGCGGGTCGATCGAAAAGATGAACCTGTTCTCGTATCCCATCCAGGAATGCTCAGACGCTTCGGCATAGCTGTAAGTGGGAGAGGATGCATCTGACGCAAACCTGTGACCCCACGCCTCATGATCCGCGCTGCTTCGGGTCCGGGCGATACCGATGCAGATGCTCAGGCCACACGAAAAGCGTTCAAGTACACCTTCTTGACCGATTGCACGTTCAAGTGATGATCGATAGTGCCGGGTCAGGTCCTGCGCCTCGGGGCTGGAAGCTGCATCCTGCGTCATGCGGTTGATCGCATCCGACATGTTTCTGCTTGACTGCAGGAGGCCCTCGGCGGCCAGGATCGAGATGCCGTCCTTGAACATGAGTGCGGATTCTGATCGAAGAAGCGCGAGCGAAGCTGCTGCGCGATGCGTGGCCGCTGTCGGAATGCCGGGGTTCGGCGAGGCGTCCGCATTCGATATGGCTGGAGGAGCCTGTGCTTCTGTCGCGGCCCTCCTGAGGCTGACGTCCGTATCTGGTGTGCTGTCAGCCATGCATCCCGCGCAGCACAGGCAGAAGAGCATTGCTGTGATTCGATGGAGGTATCGGAGGGGGGCGATGGATAGGTGATGGCAGGGCATGCTGGATCCTTGGCCGTAGGCTGTGGCTGTCTTCAGTACGATCTGCCGATCAGCCGAACGTTGAAATCTACTGATCCTCAGCAGCGCCGGTCAGTCAGGAGACTGCTCTCTCTCCACTCGGATTTTCTCCATGCCCTACGCAATGACGCGGCGCATCCATTTCCTCCTTGCCCATGGCTGTCGCGCGAAGAGGTTTGGGAATTCGGTACGGAATCAACGAGGAGCAAAGCCAGCGTGCGCCGGCAACGCGACGCCCGCGTGGCCGAGCCGTCCTACCCCCGATGCCGCAACAGCATCTGCGTCATCAATGCCCGCAACGCGGGCGGTCGCACCGGCTTGAGCAGGAAGCCCCAGCCGTTCTCGGCGGCATGCGCCTTCAGTGCCTCATCACGCTCGGCGGTCACCAGGATCACCGGCGGCCGCGCCTTCCACAGCGTGCACAGCGCTTCATACAGGTCCGGTCCGTGCCATTGCCCCATGCGCACGTCCAGCAGCAGCAACTGCGGCACGTTCAATGCACTGGCGATTTCCAGAGCACCCTGCGGACCGTCGGCAAGTTCCACCTGGCAACCCCAGCGCTCCAGCAGCGCACGGGTCGCCGCACAGACGTGGGGATCATCGTCGATGCTCCACACCCGGCACTTTCGCAGTGGGCTGTCGTCGGAGGGTTCGCTCGCGATGACCGGCGCTGCGGCAGGTGCGATCACATCGTCGGCGCGCCCGAGTGCTACGCTCACGGCGAAGACGCTGCCCTTGCCCAGTGTAGAGCGCAGGCTGATGCGGTGGCCGAGCAGGCGGCCGATGCGTTCGACGATGGCCAGGCCCAGGCCGGCGCCACGTTCCTGTTCCACGCCGTCGTTCAGCCGGCGGAACTCCTCGAAAATCTCACCCTGCAGGCTTTCCGGAATGCCCGGGCCCTGGTCATGCACTTCGATGCGCAGTTGATCGCCTGCACGCCGGCAGCCGATCAGCACGCGCCCGCGTGGCGTGTAGCGCAGCGCGTTGGAGAGGAAGTTCTGCAGGATACGGCGCAGCAGCGCTTCATCGCTGACCACCACCGCGCGGGTATCCACCCAGTCAAGCTGCAGGCCACGGGTCTGGGCGGCGATGCCGAACTCGCGCGCCAGGGTCTCCAGCAGCGGAGAAAGTGCAAACGTGCGCACGCGGACCTGCAGCGATCCTGATTCCAGGCGCGAGATATCCAGCAGGCTGTTGAGGATCGCGTCCTGCGCCGCCAGCGCGGCATCGATATGATCGGCAGTCTGCTGCTGCGCCGGGTCGCCCAGCTTGCCGCGCAGCACCGAAACGAACATGCGCGCCGCGTTGAGCGGCTGCAGCAGGTCGTGCACGGCCGAGGCCACGAAGCGGGTCTTGTAGCGGTTGGCCTGCTCGGCTTCGCGGCGTGCTTCGTCCAGGTCACGGGTGCGCTCGGCGATGCGGTGTTCCAGCGCATCGGCCAGCGAGCGCAGTTCGCGCGCGGCATTCTTGTAGCTGGTGATGTCGGCGTAGCTGGTGACGAAGCCGCCATCAGGCAGGGGATTGCCGCGGATCTCCAGCACCGTGCCGTCGTCCTTTTCGCTCTCGCGCATGTGCGGGCGGCCACTGCGCAGGTGGTTCAGGCGGCGCTCGATGGCCTCGTCCACCGGGCCGGGACCGAGCAGGCCACGACGGGCATTGAAACGGAACAGTTCCTCGATCGGCCGGCCCACGCGCACCAGGTCTGCCGGGAACCGGAACAGTTCCAGATAGCGCGAATTCCACGCGACCAGGCGCAGGTCGCGGTCGATCACCACCACACCCTGCGGCAGGTGTTCGAGGCTGCGGCTGAGACCACTGTCGGCGTCGGTGGCGGCCTGCAGCAGGCCATCCTGTGCGGTGCGCAGCTCCTGTGCGTGCTGCTTGAGCAGGGTTTCCAGTTCGCGGCGGCTGCGCAGGCGATGCTTGGCCAAGCGCCTGCGCTGCTGCACGAACAGCACCAGGAAGCCCAAGGCCAGCCACGCGGCACCGCCGGTCAGGGCGGCCGCGCGACCGGCAGCAGTAGCGGCGCCGGCGTCGTGCAGCAGGTGCAGGTTCCAGCCCTCGGCGGGCAGCGCCAGGCTTTGCCACAGCATCGGCTGCGGCAGCGCAGGATCCAGCAGCCGCACCATGCGGCCGCCATCGGACAGCACGTCTTCGGTACGTGCACGCAAGGGCTGCAGGGCACGGTCGGCGTACTGACGTGCATCGAGCATTTCGCGGCGCTCACCGGCACGCAGCGGACGCAGCAGCCGGTAGCGCCAGCTGTCCCGGTTGGACAGGAACACGACGTCATGGTCGTCGCTGGCCAGCACCACGTCCGGGCTGCTCAACCATTCCTGTTCCAGCGCGGACAGCTCGACCTTGATCACCACCACGCCGAGCCGCTTGCCGTCATCCTCGATGGCCTGCGAAAGGTAATAGCCGGGCACGCCGGTAGTCATGCCGATGCCGTAGAAGCGGCCACGGCCCTGCGCCAGCGCCTGGCGGTAGTAGGGGCGGTAGCTGTAGTTCTCGCCGACGTTGCTGGTCGGTTGGTCCCAGTTGCTGGCCGCCACCGCCACACCATCGTGGCCGACCAGGGTCAGGGTCGAGGCCCGGGTGACTTCATTGGCACGTTGCAGCTTCAGGTTCAGTCGCTGCCGTTCGCCGGGCGAGGGCGGCACACGCAGTGCGTGCAGCAGATCCGGATCCAGCGCCATGACCTGCGGCAAGGTGCCGAAGCGGTCGATGCGCTGTTGCAGGCCCTGGCCATACAGCTGCAGCTGGCGTTGCACCTGGCTGCTTTCGTCGCCGAGCGCGCGCCGCCAGGCGTAATGGCCAGCGGCGACCGCGCACAGCACGGTGCCACCGACCATCACCAGGATCGTCAGCAACAGCATCCGGTGGCGGCTGAGCCAGTACATGGCGGCAGTCTACGCAGGGCCGGCGGGCGTGGCGTGCACGCCCGCCGGGGTCTGACGTGGAAGGGGTCAGAAGTGCATCTGCGCGCGCAGTTCGAAGATCTCCGGCGTGCTGTGCACGCCACGACGGCTGGCGTCGACCTTCACGTAGTTGGCCTGGAACTTGAAGTGGCTGGTCAGGTACCAGTTCGCACCCAACGTCAGGTCGTGCTGGCGGCCACCCAGGATGTCACCATCGTCGAGGTCCAGGCGGCTGTACCGCGCCACCAGTTCGACCGCACCGTAGTTGTGCGCCGGCTTGATGTTGGCCACCGCGCCGGCGTTGTACGGCCGCGATTCGCCGGTCAGCACCCAGCTGGCCATCGCGTACTGGCCGCTGCCGGTGAAGTCGGGCTTGCCGTCATGGCGGGTGACCGTGGCGCGCAGCGCTTCGGCCTGCAGCGAGAACGGGCCGCGGATCCAGATGCCTTCCAGGCCGGTGCGGCGGATCTGGTCGGCGGTGACCAGCGCGCCGGAATCGACGTAGCGGATGTCGGTCAGGCCGGCTTCCGGGCGCGCGCGCAGGCGGGCGCTGGCCTCGTGGTGCACGTCGCGGCCATCGCTGTAGCCGCGTGGGTTCTCCTGCGAGTAGGCCAGGCCCAGGTGGATAACGTCACCCGGTGCCTTCACCGGCGTCCACACCGCACGCACCGCCTGGGTGGTGCCGGGGTTGTCGCCCTGCAGGTCCTTGCCGCCATAGGCGCCGGCCTGCAGCAGGTACTGCGGGCGCTCCAGCACCCATTCCACACCGGTACGGCGGCCTTCGTAGAAGGCCTGCACCGGCAGCGAGGTTTCCAGGAAGCTGCCGGCACGCGAAGAGGTGTTCGCATCCAGGCCGACCGGGGTCTTCATGTAGCCGAAGCGGAAGCGGCCGACGTCACGGCCGAAGAAGGCCTTGCTCTCGAAGCGCACGAACACGTCCAGCCAGGTATCGGCCTGGAAGTCGTAGTAGACCATCGCGTCGTACACGCCCTTCTTCTTCAGCGTCGCACCGAATTCCTTGCGGCGCACGGCGTCGTCGTCCTCGAGGCCACTGGCCGAGGAAAAGTCGTTGTAGTCGTAGGCGATGTTGGCGGTAGCGGCCAACTCGGTGCCGTCGCCGAAGGTGTACTTGGTCGGCCAGTTGTCGAAATCCGCAGCCGAAGCGAGGGCGGGTAGGGCGGCCAGCGACAGGGCCAGCAAGGTGGGATTCGGGCGCATGTTGGGTGCGGCTCTCTCAGATTGCGTGTGGACAGGACATCAACGGCCGCAGGGGCCGAAACTTTCGCAGGGACATGCCCAGCCGTTCAGCCCGGGCCACCGGCCTTCCCGTTTCTGGGCGGTGCGGCGCCAGTGTAGGCACCTGTGCCACCTGAACCGGGGGGCTAGTACCAATAGGTTATCTGCGCCGGCGTGCCTGGCGCGTACAAAGGCGTCCATTGGTCGCACCCCCTGTGCGTGCAGTACAGGGCCTGCGGTCAGTTTCCACGGTAACGGCTCCCGTGCAGTCCCGGGGCCGTACGTGCCTGAAAACGCCCCTTCCGGAGTCCGCCATGCACATCCCGACCGCAGCACCGGTGCCTGCAAAGCCGTTGCCGATCTATCGCCAGCTGTACTTCCAGGTGATCGTGGCGATCGTCCTGGGTGCCATCCTCGGCCACTACGAACCGCTGGTCGGCGAGAAGATGAAGCCGCTCGGCGATGCCTTCATCAACCTGGTGAAGATGATCATCGCGCCGGTGATCTTCCTCACCATCGTCACCGGCATCGCCAGCATGACCCACCTGCGCACGGTGGGCCGGGTGTTCGCCAAGGCAATGGCGTACTTCCTGTTCTTCTCCACGCTGGCGCTGATTGTCGGCATGATCGTGGCGCACGTGGTGCAGCCCGGCGCCGGCATGAACATCAATCCGGCCGAGCTGGACCAGACCGCAGTGCACAGCTACGTCGAGAAGTCGCATGACCTGACCCTGGTCGGCTTCCTGATGGACATCATCCCGAAGACGCTGCTCAGCGCTTTTGTCGATGGCAACATCCTGCAGGTGCTGTTCGTGGCCGTGCTGTTCGGCATCGCGCTGGCAATGGTGGGCGACAAGGGCAAGCCGGTGCTGAACTTCCTGGAGGCGCTGGTCGCCCCGGTGTTCAAGCTGGTGCACATCCTGATGAAGGCCGCCCCGATCGGTGCCTTCGGTGCGATCGCCTTCACCATCGGCAAGTACGGCGTCGGCTCGCTGATCAACCTGGCCTGGCTGGTGGGCTCGTTCTACCTCACCGCGTTCCTGTTCGTCGCGGTGATCCTGGGCCTGGTCTGCCGCCTGTGCGGCTTCTCGGTGTTCAAGCTGGCGCGCTACCTGAAGGCCGAACTGCTGCTGGTGCTCGGCACCTCCTCGTCGGAGTCGGCGCTGCCGTCGCTGATGGAGAAGATGGAACGCGCCGGCTGCAGCAAGTCGGTGGTGGGCCTGGTGGTCCCGACCGGCTACTCGTTCAACCTGGACGGCACCAACATCTACATGACCCTGGCGGCACTGTTCATCGCCCAGGCCACCAACACCGAACTGACCCTGGGCCACCAGATCGCCCTGCTGCTGGTCGCCATGCTCAGCTCCAAGGGCGCGGCCGGTGTCACCGGCGCCGGTTTCATCACCCTGGCCGCCACCCTGGCCGTGGTGCCGGAGGTGCCGGTGGCTGGCATGGCGCTGATCCTGGGCGTGGACCGGTTCATGAGCGAATGCCGCTCGCTGACCAATTTCATCGGCAATGCGGTGGCCACCGTGGTGGTCTCGCGCTGGGAAGGCGCGCTGGACCGCAACCGCCTGCAGCTGGCGCTGGATGGCCGCGAGAGCGAACTGCCGCCGCCGGTCGATGCGCTGCCCGAGGCGCTGCCGGCCAAGGGCTGATCCAGGTGTGTGGTACCGCGGGGCCGATCACGTCAGTGGTACGGCCCCGCGGCGTTTCAGGGCGTCCCATGGCTGTCATGGGCGGCGCCGAAGCTGGTATCGCGGTACCGTCGCATACGGCACGGAATTGTGCGGTCGCAGCATGCTTGCGACAGGATAGCGACAGGTCCGGACGCTCCAACGGGGGTATCATCCCCTGTCCCTTCTGCCCATTCATGTAACCCACATCGATGTCCAACGAAGATTTCAAACAGGCCGCCCTCGATTACCACCGGATGTCCCCGCCGGGAAAGATCAAGGTTTCCGCTACCAAGCCCATGCTGACCCAGCGCGACCTGTCGCTGGCGTATTCGCCGGGCGTGGCGTACGCCTGTGAAGCGATCAAGGCCGACCCGCAGCAGGCCAGCGAGCTGACCGCCCGCGGCAACCTGGTGGCGGTGATCTCCAACGGCACCGCGGTGCTGGGCCTGGGCAACATCGGCGCGCTGGCCGGCAAGCCGGTGATGGAGGGCAAGGGCGTGCTGTTCCAGAAGTTCGCCGGCATCGATGTGTTCGACATCGAAGTGGATGAGACCGACCCGGACAAGCTGGTCGACATCATCGCCTCGCTGGAACCGACCTTCGGCGGCATCAACCTGGAGGACATCAAGGCGCCGGAATGCTTCGTGGTCGAGCGCAAGCTGCGCGAGCGCATGAAGATCCCGGTGTTCCATGACGACCAGCACGGCACGGCGATCATCGTCGGCGCGGCCGTGCTCAACGCGATGGCGATCACCGGCAAGAAGATCGAGGAAGTGAAGCTGGCGACCACGGGCATGGGCGCGGCCGGCATTTCCTGCGTGAACATGCTGGTGCAGCTGGGCCTGAAGCCGGAGAACATCCTGGCCTTCGATCGCGAGGGCGTGATCCACACCGGTCGTACCGACCTGGACCCGGAAAAGCAGCGCTATGCGCGTGACACCGACAAGCGCACCCTGGCCGAGATCGTCGACGGCGCGGACATCTTCCTGGGCCTGTCGGCACCGGGCATCCTGACCGCCGACATGGTCAAGACCATGGCGCCGGATCCGGTGATCTTCGCGCTGGCCAACCCGACCCCGGAAATCATGCCGGAGGTGGCGCGCGCTGCGCGTCCGGACGCGATCATCGGCACCGGCCGTTCGGACTACCCGAACCAGGTCAACAACGTGCTGTGCTTCCCGTACCTGTTCCGTGGTGCGCTGGACGTGGGCGCCACCGCGATCAACGAGGAAATGAAGATCGCCTGCGTGCGTGCCATCGCTGCACTGGCACGCCGTGCAGCCACCGACATGGGTTCGGCCTACGGCGGCGAGACCCCGAGTTTCGGCCGTGAATACCTGATCCCGCGCCCGTTCGACCGCCGCCTGCTGGTGGAACTGTCGGCCGCCGTGGCCCAGGCCGCGATGGATTCGGGCGTGGCCTCGCGCCCGATCGAGGACATGGGCGCCTACCGCGACAAGCTGGCCCAGTTCGTCTACCGCACCAGCCTGATGATGAAGCCGGTGTACGACCGCGCGCGCAGCGACAAGCAGCGCGTGGTGTACGCGGAGGGCGAAGAGGAAGTGGTGCTGCAGGCGGTGCAAAACGTGGTCGATGACGGCCTGGCGCATCCGATCCTGATCGGCCGCCCGGAAGTGATCGAGTCGCGCATCGAGCGCCTCGGCCTGCGCCTGAAGATCGGCGAGAACGTTGAAGTCACCAACATCAACGATGACCCGCGCTTCAACGAATACTGGCAGTACTACCACGGCCTGACCGGCCGTCGCGGCGTGACCGTGGCCGCGGCGAAGAACCTGATGCGTTCGCGCCCGACCCTGATCGCAGCGGTGATGGTGGCCCGTGGCGAGGCCGATGCGATGCTGACCGGCATCGTCGGCCGCTTCCACAAGAAGCTGGGCTACGTGCGCAGCGTGCTGCCGCTGGAGCCGAAGGTCACCTCGACCTCGGCGATGACCGGCGTGATCAACCAGCAGGGCGTGTTCTTCTTCGTCGATACCCACGTGCAGGAAGATCCGACCGCCGAGCAGCTGTGCGAGGCGACCCTGCAGGCGGCCTATCGCATGAAGCTGTTCGGCATCGAGCCGAAGGTGGCGCTGCTGTCGCACTCCAACTTTGGCAGCCATGATTCGAAGGATGCGCTGAAGATGCGCCAGGTGCGCGAGCTGCTGCTCAAGCGCAACCCGCGCCTGAACGTGGATGGCGAAATGCAGGGCGACACCGCATGGGATGAAGCGCTGCGCCAGAAGCTGCTGCCGGGCTCGACCCTGCAGGGCCGCGCCAACCTGTTCGTGCTGCCGAACCTGGAAGCGGCCAACATCGCTTACAACCTGGTGCGGGTGTTCACCGACGGCGTGGCGATCGGCCCGATCCTGATGGGCGTGAACAAGCCAGTGCACATCCTGACCACCAGCGCGACCTCGCGCCGGATCCTGAACATGACCGCCATTGCGGCGGTCGATGCGCAGATCCGCAAGCAGATCGAAGCGGAAAAGAAGGTGTAAGCCTTCGTTCCGCTGCGATCTGCAGAAACGCGCCCTTCGGGGCGCGTTTCGTTTCCGCCCAGCGGAAACCGGATCGGGTAGCGCCGGGCCATGCCCGGCGAGCGCGCAGCGCGGCGCTTCTCGCATTCCGCCGGGCATGGCCCGGCGCTACCCGATGAATTGCAGTCCGGCGGTCATTTCCCTGCAACGCCGCTGCGGCCCAATACGCCCACGCGGCCCGGCCGTGGGAAGGGACCGGACCGGCCTTCCCACCCTGGGCCCGACCAACTTCCCATCGGCGAGGGTGTCATGCGCAATCGAGTGACGCGGCGGTACTTCCAGCAGCTGTTCGCGCTGTACGCCGGTTTCGTGCAGTCCCGCTGAGGCGCCGGCGACAGCGTGGGTGTCAGCGCCGCTTGCCGCGGCGTGCAGGGGCCGGCGGCGGAGCGTCGGAACGCGGCTTGGCGTACTGCGCCCACAGCGCCGGCAGTGCCTTGCCGGTGTGCTTCTGCCACAGCGCCGGTGCATAGCGGCCGTCGCGCAGGGCCTTGTCCAGTGCCAGCACCAGGCCCGGATGTTCGGCGTCGGCCCATTTCAGGAACGCAGCGGTGACACGGTAGCCGCTGTCGAAGTTCTGCCCCTTCTCGACCTTGCCCGGCAGTGCCCAGCCCGCGGCGGCATTGTCCATGCCGTAGCGGTCGCGTGCGTAGTCGGCGATGCCTTCCACCAGCCAACCCGGCACCCGTGCGTCGCCATAGCCCGGATAGCCCTGCACGATGTGCATGGCCTCATGGGTGACCAGGTCGATGTCGTTGGGGTGCTGCGCCAGCCAACCCGGGTTGATGGTGATCGTTGCGGCCTGGTCCTTGTCACCGACGAAGGCGATCCCGGTGTAGGCCGGGTCGATCACGATGCGCACCATCGACGGCGCGGCCGGGTGGAAGTCCGCACGTTCGCGAAGGTAGGCGAAGTAGAACGTATCGATCACCCGCTTGCGCTGCGGCGCGGCCAGGGCGCCACGGGCGTCCTGGTAGTTCAGCGTCACGCCATCGCGGGTCAGCTGCGCATCAAAGGCCTGGGTCTGGCCGAAGCTGGAGAAGGAAAGGGCAACAAGGGCCAGAGGCAGCAGACGGTAGCGCATGGGGCTCATTGTACGGCGCTGGGCGCCAACAGTTCGATCTCCGCCAGCGGCAGCCGGCCCGGTGCGGCCAGGCGCAGCCGATACTCGCTGTAACGACCGGGTTTGGCGATGCGGAACGGTCGGGTCTGGCGGGCAGACTCGAAGGCTTCGCCGCTGCGCTGGTCGAGCACGATCCAGCGGCCGTTGCCACTGCGCGCTTCCAGCGTCCATTCGCCGCCCTGGATGCGGCCGTCACCGCTGGTGAGCGTGTACATGGTCGGCGCGCCGTCACCCAGGCCGGTCAGTGCGATGGTTGCGCCGCCGCCCAGGCCGACGGTGGTGGCTGCATCGTCATCGACCAGCGCCGGCAGGGCGCGGCCATCGGCCAGCGTCGCCTTGGCGCCACTGCCGAGCAGGTCGTGCAGCAGCTGCGGGCGCTGGCCCCGCGCGGTCAGCGAGCGCGGCACGTCATCCACGCCGCTGCCCCAGCGCGACGGCTGCGGCCCCATCACGAAGTCCAGCGTCGCGCCCTTGGCGATCAGCTCGTGCGGCACCCAGGTCTTCGTCCACGGCTTGCCATTGATCTTCAGCGACTGCACGTAGACGTTCTCGCGTGAGTTGTTGGCCGCGTTCACGGTCAGCACCGCACCGCCCTGCAGTTCCACCCTCGCATGTTCGAACGCCGGTGAACCGATCACGTACTCCGGGGCGCCCATGCGCAGCGGATACAGGCCCAGCGAGGCCAGCACGTACCACGCGGAGGTCTCGCCGTTGTCCTCGTCGCCCGGATAGCCCTGGCCGATCTCGCTGCCCACATACAGCCGCGACAGGATCTCGCGCACGTGCTGCTGGGTCTTCCACGGCTGCCCGGCGTACAGGTACATCCATGGGATGTGGTGCGCCGGCTGGTTGCTGTGTGCGTACATGCCCATGCGCACATCGCGCGCTTCGGTCATTTCGTGGATGGTGCCGCCATAGGATCCGGCAAACGCGGGGTCGGCGGTTTCCGGCGTGGAGAAGAAGGCATCCAGCTTCGCTGCCAGCTTGTCACGGCCACCATAGAGCGCGGCGAGTCCTTCGCCATCGTGGGCGGCGGTGAAGGCGAAGGTCCAGCCATTGGATTCGGTGTAGTCGTGGCCCCACACGCGCGGGTCGTAGGACTTGGCGTCCACGCGCCACTGGCCATCGGCGTTGCGGCCCTGGAAGAAGCCGGCGGCCGGATCGAACATCGTCGCGTAGCTGGCGGCGCGATGGCGGAAGTAGTCGGCCTCGGTGCTGTAGCGCTCGCGTGCGGCCGGCGTGGTTGCGCGCTTGGCCAGAGCGTCGGCCATGTTGGCGATGCCGAAGTCATTCAGTGCGCCTTCCATCGTCCACGACATGCCTTCGTGCACGTCCGCGCTGGCGTAGCCACGGAAGGTCGAACGGTCCATGCCCTTGCGGCCGACATGGCGGTCGGGGGGGACCACGGTCGCGTTCTTCAGCGCGGCGGCGTAGGCCTCGGCCGGATCGAAGCCGCCGATGCCCTTCAGCCACGCATCGGCGAAGGCAACGTCCGAACTGGTGCCGACCATCAGGTCGGCGTAGCCCGGCGACGACCAGCGTGCGATCCAGCCACCGGCACGGTACTGCTCGATGAAGCCCTGCACCATCTGCCCGGCATCGTCGGGCGTGAACAGCGCATAGGCTGGCCAGGTGGTGCGGAAGGTGTCCCAGAAGCCGTTGTTGACGAACACCTTGCCATCGCGCACGCCGGTGAAGCTGCGGTTCGCGCTGCCTTCGGTGTTGTCGTCGCTGGCGCTGGCCTGGTTGGCGTAGCGCCAGTCAGGCGCGGCCGCGCTGCCGGCATTCTCGTGGCCGGAGTTGGGATACAGGTACAGCCGGTACAGGCTGGAATACAAGGTGGTCTTCTGGTCGTCAGTGGCATCGCCGATGTCGAAGCGGGCCAGGCGCGCGTCCCATGCATCCTGCGCACGGCCGGCCACGCTTTCCAGCGTGTCGGCGGCGGAGATTTCCAGCGCCAGGTTGTGACGCGCCTGTTCCACCGAGATCAGCGAGGTCGCGATGCGCATCGTCACCTGCCGGTCGCTGCCAGCATCGAACTTGATGTAACCGGTCGGGCGGCCGGTGTCGAGGCGGCCGCTGCTGCGCCACGGCTTGTCGAAGCTGGCCACCACGTACATGCGGCTGGCGCCGTTGGACAGGCCACTGCGCGTATCGGTGTAGCCGCTGAGGGTCTGCGTGGCCGTGTCCAGGGTCAGGCCACCACGCGCATCGACATTGTCGAACAGCAGGTTGGCGTCGCCGCCCTCGGGGAACTCGAAGCGGAACAGCGCGGCATGGTCGGTCGGTGCGATGGCAGCAGCGATGCCATTGTCGAAGCGCACGTCGTAGCGGTAGGGGCGCGCGCTTTCATGACGGCGGTCGAACGACAGCGCGCGCTTGCGGCGGTCGGCGTCCGGCACGCCACGGCTGGCCGAGGGCATCACCTGGAAGGTCTGGCGGTCGCCCATCCACGGGCTGGGCTGGTGGCTCAGTGCCAGTGCCTGCAGCTGCGGGCGGTTCTGCGCATCGTTCTGTTCGTTCCAGCGGTACAGCCAGTTCAGTGCGCCGGCGTCGGTCACCGGGGTCCAGAAGTTGAACCCGTGCGGCACCGCCGTGGCCGGGAAATTGTTGCCGCGCGAGAAGGTGCCGTTGGCCTGGGTGCCGCGGGTGGTCAGCACCCAGTCGGAGACGCGCTGCGGCCGCTGCCGCGGTTGGGCATCCAGGCGCACGTCATCAATCCAGCCAGAGACCGGCGCGCCCTCGGCACTGGCTACCTCCAGCTCGATCGCCACCACGCGGCGGCCCTTCAGCGTGGGCACGTCGCCCAGCCGCACTGCCTTGCGGGCCCATTGTTGCGGGTACAGCGTCTTCGATTCGCCCTGCGCGCGTGCGCCGATCGCCACGCCATGCTGGTCGCGTGCCGCACCGGCCGAAACGCGGCTGCCATCGTCCAGCAGCAGGTCCAGCGATACATAGGTCGAGGCGACGGTGTCCTTGCCGACGATTTCCGGCAGCACCAGCCACGACAGCGTGGTATCGGCCTCGATGGGCAGGTCGGCCTTGAACAGTTCGCGCCGCGCGCTGCCGCCTTCGCTGCTGTAGCGCAGCGCATGCAGGCCGCTGTAGCCGGCGTTGCGCTTGGCGGCGTAGGGCGCGGCCGGTCCATTGCCGATCGTGACCTGAAGCGCACCGGTGGCCTGCGCCGGTACAGGTTCGCCCGGTTCGAACGAGGTCTGCAACCCCTGCGCCCGCGCCGGCATCGCAGTGGTCGCACAGGCCAGGGCCAGGGCGAGCGGAAGCAGGGCGCGGCGCGGATCGGACAGGGTCATGCAAGGGTCTCCCGGAAGGGCTGGCGGCGGGCGAACCCGCATCGGCGGACACCACGGACAGCATCGCTCCGCCCGCCAGGCTGGCAGTGGAAGAGGCGATGCCGGTCCGGTGGGGGCGGGCCATGCGATCGGGTTGGATTGGGTGGGTCGGGGTGCGACCTGGCCCGATCCTGCAACAGCCGCCGCGCGCTGGCAAGTGCCATTTAGTTCGATCCAAATGCGGGAAATATCGCTGGAGTCGATTCTGGCGAGCGAACCTGCCGGAACGACCGCGAAATCCCCGGAATCGCCGCCGCCCGGCGTGCGGTGGGGAGATGCGAGGCATCGGCGGCGGCGTGCAAAGGCCCGTTGCGGGGCAATGTCGTTGCGGCCCAGATGCTAGAATCACGGGCCTCGCAACCCGTTCACCGAATCCGCCATGAGCCATACCGCCACCGCGCCCGCCAACGCCGAGAAGCGCTACACCGTGCACCGCAGCGATCTGCCGTTGAGCTGCCCGACCCCGGAAATGGCGCTGTGGAACTCGCATCCGCGCGTGTACCTGCCGATCGAGGACGAGCCCAACGGCGAAGCGCAGTGCCCGTACTGCGGTTCCGTGTTCGTGCTGGCCGACTAAACGGCGGCCCCTTCGATGCGCCGATTGACCGTGGTGCAGTTGCTGCCGGCGCTGCACTCCGGTGGTGTCGAGCGCTCGACCCTGGAAATCGCTGCGGCCCTGGTTGCCGCCGGCCATCGCGCGCTGGTGGTGTCTGCCGGTGGCCGCCTGGTGCAGCCGCTGCTGGACAGTGGTGCCGAGCACCTCACCCTGGATATCGGCCGCAAGTCGCTGCTGACCCTGCGCCATCTGCCGACCCTGCGCCGGCTGTTTGCCGAAGTTGGTGCGGACATCGTGCATGCCCGTTCGCGGCTGCCGGCCTGGTTGGGCCTGTACGCGATCCGCGCCATGCCCGCCGTACAGCGCCCGCATTGGGTGACCACCGTGCACGGGTTGAACTCGCCCAGCCGCTACAGCGCGGTGATGACCAGTGGCGAACGCGTGATCTGCGTGTCCAACACCGTGCGCGCCTACGTGCAACGCCATTACCCGACGGTGCCGGAAGAAAAACTGCGGGTCATACCGAGAGGTGTCGACGTCAACCAGTTCCCGCGCGTGGCGCGCGCCGACCGCCGCCCGCGGCTGGCGCTGGCGGCCGACTACCCGTGGCTGGCCCAGGTCGAAGGCCCGCTGCTGCTGCTGCCGGGGCGCGGCACCCGGCTGAAGGGCCACACCCACGCGCTGCAGCTGCTGGCCGACGTGCGTGCCGCCGGCGTGCCTGCCCAGCTGTGGATGCTGGGCACCGACGAACCCGGGCGCGAGGCCTACGTGGCTGACCTGCGCCGCCAGGCCGCGGCACTGGGCGTGGCCGAGGCCGTACAGATCAGCACGCCTACCGCCCGCATCGCCCAGGCCTACGCCGCCAGCGATCTGGTGCTGCAGCTGTCGGACAAGCCGGAAGCCTTTGGCCGCACCGTGGTCGAGGCGCTGTCGGTCGGCCGCCCGGTGCTGGGCTGGGACCACGGTGGTGTCGGCGAACTGCTGCTGCAGCTGCAACCCAGCGGTGCGGTGCCGCTCGGCGACGCGCGCGCGCTGGGTGAACGTGCGCTGGCCCTGCTGGCGCAGCCGCCGTCCCTGCCGACCCGCATCCCGTTTACCCTGCAGGCCATGCAGCGCGATACCCTCCGCCTCTATGCCGATCTCGCCGGCTGACCCCGCTGCCATCGTGCGCGACGACCGTGCCGGGCGCTGGGCGCCCTGGTGGGTGCTGGCGTACGTGGCGATGTGGCCGCTGCCGGGCATTGCCGAAACCGTGCTGGGCCTTGGCGCGGTCTATGCTGCCGCGCGCATGGTGATGCGCCGGCTGCAGCGCCGCCCGCACCTGTTGAGCACGGCGGCGTGGGCGCTGACCTCGATCCTGTTCCTCGGCTACTGGCTGCCGCAGGCGTTTTCGGCCATCGATGCGATCGACCCTTCGGCCTCGTGGACCAAGGCGGCCGCCGGACTGCGCTACCTGCCCTTCATGTGGCTGGTGGCGATCGCGGTGGCCACGCCGGAACGGCGGCGCTTGACCTTCGGTGGCCTGGCGCTGATCACCGGCGTGTGGACGCTGGACGCGCTGGTGCAGGCGCTGGCTGGCACCAGCCCGTGGTTCTGGTCGCTGGAACACCTGAAGCTGGCCGTGAGTGGCCACGCGTTGTGCCCGGCCGACGAAGCCGCACTGGCCGACCGCCTCAGTGGCGCGCTTGGACCCTGCAATCTGAAATTCGGCCAGGTGCTGGCCAGCCTGTCACCGTTCCTGCTGCTGCCGATGGCGCGGCGTTTCGGCAATGCAGGGTGGCTGCTGGCCGCTGCAACACTGGGGTGCGTGCTGCTGCTGGCAGGTTCGCGCGCCTCGTGGATCACCTTTGTGCTGGTGCTGGCCTACAGCGGCGTGCGCCAGTTCGGCTGGAAGCGGCTGCTGCTGCTGGCCCTGGTGGCAGCGCTGGGTACGGCCGCACTGACAGCGGGCGTGCCGCAGCTGCGCGAGCGTGTCGCGCGCACGGCGCAGGCATGGAACGAAGACGGGCAGGGCGTTGACGAGGCGCTTTCGGGGCGCGCGCGCATCTGGACCGCAGCGGTGTGCATGATCGAGGAGCATCCGGTCAACGGTGTCGGTGCGCGCGGCTTCCGCGATGCGTATCCGGCCTGCGTGTCAGATGAGGGTCCCGCCGTGTGGGGCAACCAACCGGCGTTGCACGCCCACCAGATCGTGCTGGAAATTCTTGCCGAGACCGGCGTTCTGGGCGTGCTGCTGTGGTTGGCGGCGGTGGCGCAGGCCTGGCGGGCCTGGCGCTATGCCCCGGCGGCTGCGCGTGATCGCGCCCGACCGGCGATGCTGGCGCTGGCGGTTACGGTGTTCCCGCTCAATACGCACCTGGCGTTCTATTCCGCGTTCTGGGGTGGCCTGACGGTGCTGCTGGCAGCCCTGTTCGCCGGCAGCCTGCTGGCGCGGGACGCAGATGATTCCCCGCCGGTGAAGTGACCGCGCATCCGCGCATGGTAGGGATCAACCATGAAGTCGATCAGTAGATCCACGCCATGCGTGGATGAGGCTTTCCCGACCTGAACACGGTGACATCTCCACTATCGGTGCCCCGGCAGTTCGCGCACGCTGGAGGCATGGCCAGCCCCAGACTTCGCTACGGTCGGTATTCCCGATCCGGCAACGTGTATTCATTGACCACAGCAACCCTCGGCCGCGAACCGTTGTTCGCCGATGCGGCAAACGTGGCGATCCTTATCGACACCCTGCGCTTCGTAGAGCGCAAGGGCTTCAGCCACAGCCTCGCCTGGGTGGTCATGCCTGACCATCTGCACTGGCTGATGGAGCTGCGCGGAGGAACCCTGGCCGAGTGTATGGCCCTGCTCAAATCACGCAGCAGCCGACTGCTGAACCGGCGATTGGAGCGACGAGGGGCGCTGTGGCAGCACGGTTACCACGATCATGCCGTACGCAGCGATGAATCCCTTCATGAGAAGGCGATGTACATCCTGGCCAATCCGGTCCGTGCGGGCCTGGCCGGCACGTTGGGTGAGTACCCGCACGCATGGTGCCGTTGGCCGTTGTAGGTGCCGGCACCCGGATGTAGAGCATCCACGCATGGCGTGGATCTACTTCAGAATGCTCCGCGTCATCAAATTCACGCCATGCGTGGACGAAACCCTCCCGCCCCACCGTTATTTGTAGAAATCACTCCGGCCGCCGGGCTGACGCTTGAAGCGGCGGTGGATCCACAGGTACTGGTCGGGAGCCTCGCGCACCATCGCTTCGATGGCCTGGTTGACCCGCGTGGTATCGGCTTCCACATCCTCGCTGGGGAAGTTCTCCAGCGGCGCGCCGATCTTCAGGAAGTACTTTCCGCCTTCGCGCCGGTGGAAGTACGGAATCACCGCACAGCCGGTCATGCGTGCCAGCTGATGGGTGGCGGTGATGGTCGAAGCGGTGTGGCCGAAGAACGGCACGAACACGGTGTCCTTGCCCCGCATGTCCTGGTCTGGCGCGTACCAGAGGAAGCCGCCCTTCTTCAGGTGGCGCACGGTCGCGCGGATGTCCTCGTTGGCGAACATCGCCTTGGCATAGCGCAGGCGGCCGAACTTCACCGCCCACTCGTACACCGGGTTCTTGTGCTTGCGGTACATGCCGGAAAGATCGACGTAGTCGCACAGCAGGCGGCCGCACATTTCCAGGGTCATGAAGTGGCCGGAGACCAGCAGGACGCCGCGGCCTTCGGCCTGCATCTGCCGCAGGTGTTCCAGGCCTTCGATCCGTACCTGCGGGCGGATGCTGTCGATGCTGCCCCACCAGGCGCGGATGCACTCGAACACGCCGACGCCCAGCGCATCGAAACTGTCGCGCACCAGGCGCTGCCGCCACGCCTCGTCCTTCTCCGGGAAGCACAGCTGCAGATTGACCTCGGCGGCGCGGCGGCGGCTGCCGAGCAGGCGCCAGGTGATCCAGCCGACGCCCCGGCCCAGCGCGCGCTGCAGCATCCACGGCAGGCGGGCGATGGCGAAGGCGCCGAGCATGGCGGCGAACATCGGCCAGTTGCGCGGATCGCGCAGCGACGGCCGGACGGCGGTGGTGGCATCGGACATTGGCCCATTCTACCAAGGCGGCCGCGTGTCTTTCCCGGGGGGCTCCCGTATCCTTGCCGCATGCGTAAAGACCCTGTCGAATGGATCCTGCGCGGCCTGTACTCGGTCGTGCTCTACATCCTGCTGCCGATCACCGTGTACCACCTGGTCTGGCGCGGCTTCCGGGTCCGTGAGTACTTCCGGCGCTGGGATGAACGCTACGCCTCCTATCCGCAGCCGACCGGCCAGCCGCGGGTGTGGCTGCACGCGGTCTCGGTGGGCGAGGTCAATGCCGCCGCGCCGCTGGTCAACGCCCTGCGCCAGCAGCGCCCGGACATCCGCTGGGTCATCACCACCATCACTCCGACCGGCTCCGAGCGCGTGCGTGCGCTGTGGGGCGACGCGCTGGACCATGTCTACCTGCCGTACGACGTGCCGGGCAGCGTCAACCGCTTCCTCGGCCATTTCCAGCCCAGCCTGGCGCTGATTCTGGAAACCGAGTTGTGGCCGAACATGCTGTTCGGCTGCCGTGACCGTGGCGTTCCGGTCTACATCCTCAATGCCCGGTTGTCGGCGCGTTCGCTGCGCGGCTACCGGCTGCTGGCCGCATTGATCCGCCGCGCCCTGCGCACCGTCACCTGCGTGGCCGCGCAGTCGCAGGACGATGCCGAGCGCTTCGTGCAGCTGGGGGCGGAGCCCGGCCAGGTGCAGGCACTGGGCAACCTGAAGTTCGACATCACCACGCCGGACGTGCAGGGCTTCGTCGAACAGTTCCATGCACGGGTGCCGGGCGCGCGCCCGGTATGGATCGCCGCCAGTACCCATGATGGCGAAGAGCAGGCGGTGATCGACCTGCACCGGCGCCTGCGCCAGCAGCATCCGGATCTGCTGCTGCTGTGGGCACCGCGCCATCCCGAACGTTTCCCGAAGGTGGAAGCGCTGGCGCGCGAACAGGGCTGGAGCGTGGCGACCCGCCGCGTGGACCAGTGGCCGCACGCCGCCACAGACGTGTTCGTCATCGACACCCTCGGCGAGCTGATGCCGTTCTACGCCTGCGCCCAGGTCGCCTTCGTCGGCGGCAGCCTGCAGGCCATCGGTGGCCACAACCTGCTGGAGCCCGCTGCGATGGGAACCGCGGCGGTGACCGGCCCGCACCTGCACAACTTCGCGGAAATCTCCCGGCGCATGCGCGAGGCCGGTGCGCTGCTGATCGGCGAAGATGTGCAGGCAGTGGGCGACCTGCTGCAGCATCTGCTTGAAGATGCGCAGGCCCGCGAAGACATGGCGCGTGCGGGCTGCACGTTGGTCAGCAATGGCCGTGGCGCGCTGCAGCGCACGCTTGCGCTGGTCGCACCGCACCTGCCACCACCGCGCGAGTGATCCCGGCAGCGCGGCGTCGGCGGCGCTGTGCAGCGTTGTCGTGATCAATTTCATCAATTCTGCTTAGCAACGATTTTTCTGTCGTTGCTGGACCGACCCTGCCGATGGCAGCGTGCCTGCCATCACATCGTGGCGCACGCAGCACCGATTCTGATTCCGCAGGACGACGCAGGCTGCCAGCCTGCTGTCGACCGCGCTTGGGCGGATATCAAGGGAACTTGCGATGGACGGCGACAGGGGCAGGGACGGCACCGGTGGGGCGCGCTTGGGGATGGACCACCTGGCTGTGGTGGCACTGACGCTGCTGGTGGGCGGCAGCGTGATCGCGCTGGTGGGCCAGCACACGGCGGCACAGGCTGGCCCGGCCATCGTACTGAGCCTGTTGCTGGCCGCACTGGGGGCTGGCCTGGTGCTGTGCTGCCTGCAGGATCTGGTGCTGCGACTGCCGGCGGCCGATGGCCTGTACGGGCTGTTGGCCGCCAGCTGGGGGCCACGGGTGGCCATCGTTCTGGGCGCGATCCTGTTGCTTGAGCTGACGGCGACCACGGCGGGCGCGGCACAGTCCATGGCCCGCCATGTACATGCCGTGCTGGCTACCGGAGGCCTCCATGCCAACGACTGGCTGCCCGTGCAGGTAGCGGCGGCCATGGGTCTGCTGATGTTGAGCGCGCTCGCGTTGCTGCCGCCGCGGGGTGTGGCTCTGGCGGCCTGTGCGCTGCTGACGGTGAAGATCGGTGTGGGGGTGTTGCTGCTGGCGCTGGCGGCGCGTCACGTGCACTACGGGCATTGGATTCCCTGGCTGCCTCCGGCGACCGCACCGTATCGCTTCGGGCTGGGGGGCGTGCTGGCGGCTGCGGTGCCGCTGCTGGGCATATTTGCCAGCGTGGGCCTGGCACTGGGCTTTCCTGCGCTGCGCCGCCAGGGCGCGATGTGGCAGCCGGCGGTGCTGGCGCTGGTCTCGTTGCTGGCGATGCTGCTGCTGATCGTGCTGGCAGCATTGCAGGCCGGGCTGGTCGAGTTTTCCGCGCTCGCCAGTACCCGGCCACTGGCGGTTGCGCTGCAGGTGCACCCCCAGCTGCAGTGGATGCTGCCATTGTTGCCCCTGGCCGGGGCAGCGGGCCTGGCCGCCCTGCAGTTGGTGCTGCTGATGCTGGCCGTCCGGTTGGCCACATCGTTGTGGCCCCGCGCAGCTGACGCGGCGGGACGATCCCGCACGCGCCTGAGCGCAATGGTGGTTGCGCTGCCGGCGGTGATGCTGGTGCTGGGGCTGCCGCAGGGCACCTTGCCGGCGCTGCCGGGTCCGGCAACGCTGGTGGTGATGGCGGCGCTGTGCTTGGGGGTGCTGCGGCGTCGGGATGAAACCCGGCAAGGCGCAGCCGGCTGCGGGCTGATGATGTCGATGCTGGCCCCCTTGGCAGCCGTGCTGTGCGCGCTCGCGGCGTTGGAACGCCTGCGCGCATGGCCGGGCTGACGGTTCGTGGGGCCACGCCGGGGCGCGCGCGTGTGGATGCAGCATCTGCAAAAAAGCCACCCTCGCGGGTGGCTTTTTCGTTGCAGGGGCGACGACTCAGTGCGTGGTCGTGGCCGGGTTGCCCGCGTCCTGGGTCAGCAGCCGATTGACGTCCTGCAGTTCGGCCACGTCCAGCGCACCCAGCGACTGGCTCAGCAGCAGGCGGTTCTGCAGGAAGGTGTAGCGGGCCTGGGCATAGTCCAGCTGTGCCGAGAACAGGATGCGCTGGTTCTGGATCACGTCCAGCACGGTACGGGTGCCGACTTCCAGGCCGACCTGCGAGGCGTCATAGGCGCTCTGTGCCGAGACCACGGCCAGGCGGCGGGCCTCCACCTCGCTGATACCCTGCACCAGGGTCTGGTAGGCATTGCGGGTATTGCGGTCCAGGGCGCGCTTCTGCTGCTCGTAACCGTCCTGGGCGATGTCGCGTTGGGCCAGCGCCTGGCGCACGCCGGACTGGGTGGCGCCACCGGAGAAGATCGGCACGCTCAGGGTCAGCCCGATGCTGTTGGTGCGCGCGTCCGGCGACAGCGAACCGGCGCCTACGCTGTCGCCCCAGGTGGCGCTCTTGCCCCAGCTGCCACCCAGCGACAGCGTCGGGTAGTGACCACCACGGGCTGCCTGCACACCGGCCTCGGCGGCGCTGACCTTCAGTTCCTGCGCCTTCAGCGCCGGGTTCTGGGTGGTGGCCTGCTGCACCAGCTCATCGATGTTGCCGCGGTTGGCCGGCACTTCCGGGCGGAAGTCGGCTGGCAGGCCTTTCAGGTTGGTTACCGGCTGGCCGGTCAGCTCGGTCAGGGCCTGGTAGTTATCGGCCAGGGTGTTCTGCGCAATGATGGTGTTGGCACGCGCTTGGTCGTACTGGGCGCGTGCTTCGTGCACGTCGGTGATCGGCGCCAGGCCCACTTCCAGGCGCTTGTCGGCGAAGTCGAACTGCTTCTTCGCGGCCGCTTCGTTGGTCTGTGCGGCGTTCAGCGATTCGATCGCCACCAGCACGTTGAAATAGGCCGCCGAGGTGCGCACGATCAGGCTGTCGTTGGCCGAATCGAGGGTGAAGTCCGCCGCCTTGCTCAGTTCGCGCTGCGAGCGCAGGTTGTTGATCTGGGTCCAGTTGAACAGCGTCTGGCTGCCTTCGATCGCATAGTTGCGGCGCTTGCTGGTGAACGAGCCGGAGTTGGCGTCGGCGTCGGGCTCGCTGCGCGTGCGGTTGAGCGTGGCCTGGCCGTTGATCTGCGGCAGCAGGGCAGCGCGCGCCTGCACGGCGCCTTCCTTGTCATACAGCCGGGTCGATTCGGCGGCCGACAGCTGCGGATCACCGTTGCGCGCCATCTCGTAGACCTGCAGCAGGTCGGCGGCATGGGCGGACAACGGCAGCAGGGCAGTGGCCAGCGCAACAGCGAGGGATCGACGGATCATTGCGGCTTCCTTGGACTCAGAGGTGGAACTGGGGTGCCGGGGCGGCACCGCGCAGGTAATCGATATCGGTCTCGAACAGGGACTCGGTGCCGCCGTCGGCCTTGACCAGCAGGGCCTCCATCGCCGGCGAGCGGCCATGGATCACGAACAGCCGCCCTCCCGGACGCAGCCACGATGCGAACTGTGACGGCACCACGTCCACGGCGCCAGTGACACAGATCACGTCGAAACGGCGTTCGGTCTGCCAGGACAGGGCATCGGCCACTTCCACGCGGACGTTGGTGCCCAGGCCGGAGGCATCCAGGCGGGCACGCGCAGCGGCGGCCAGCTCCGGGTCGATTTCCAGGCTCAGCACATCGCGCGCCAGCGCGCCGATGCAGGCCGACAGGAAGCCGCTGCCCGTGCCGATTTCCAGCACTTCGTCACCCGGCTGCAGGTCCAGTGCCTGCAGGGTACGGCCCTCGATGACCGGCTTCATCATCTTCTGGCCGTGGCCGATCGGCAGTTCGACATCGGCGTAGGCCAGTGCCCGGTGCGCGTCGGCGACAAAGGCCTCGCGCGGCAGGCGGGCCAGGACGTCGAGCACCTTGATGTCCAGCACGTCCCAGGGACGGATCTGCTGTTCCACCATCAGTTCGCGGGCGTGGGCGTAATCAATCGTCATGAGGTTCAAATCCAGCGCAGTGGGCCGGCCATTTTACCGGTGCCGGAGGCCGGCGGCGCGCCCAGAGCATCAGCTGCCGGGGGCCGGGGTCGCAGTGCCGGAAGTCATCGCGACCTCCGGTTCGTTCAGTTTTGGTTATTCAGCCGTTCCGGCCCCTCGCGGCGCGTAGGCGCGCAGGAAGAAGTCGATGCTGGCGGTCACGTGGGCAACAGGGTCGCATTCCACGGGCGACAGTGGCATGCCGCACATCATATGCATGTGCACTTCGCCCTTGACCAGGGTCAGGAACTGCTCGCCGGCCAGAGCACAGTCGGGGATATCCAGTTCGCCACGTTCGGCGCGGGCACGCAGGAAATCGGCCAGGGCCTCGCAGGTACGCTCGGGGCCGGCTTTCCAGAACAGCGCGCGCAGGCGTTCGTCGGTCTCCGGCGCCATCATCATGCGCTGGATCGAGATCGCCGCGTCGGAGGTGATCAGCTCGAAGAAGGCCAGGCCGATACCGATCAGCTGGTCGCGCAGCGGGCCGTCCGCGTCGGCTATGAACAGCGCGTCGGGCAGCATTTCAATGCACTTTGACTGCACCGCCTCGGAGAACAGCGTCTCCTTGTCGCCGAAGTGGCTGTACACAGTCAGCTTCGAGACGCCGGCCTGAGCGGCGATGGTGTCCATGCTCACGCCGGTATAGCCCTGTTCGATGAACAGTGCCTTGGCTGCTTCAAGGATCGCCGCGCGCTTGCCGAGGTCCTTGGGGCGCCCGGGTCCGGCGGCCTTGGCAGCGGGCTTGGCCGACGGCTTGCGGGAAATGTGGGAACTCATCGCGACAATACTAGACCAAGCGGTTCGATATTTATACTATACCGGCCGGTTTATTAAATTGGGCCGGCAGTCGCGGCTCCTCCCTTAGTTGCAACCCTGCGTTTTCAGGACGTTGACCGATGAAGATCGTGCGCTGGATGGGCGGTATGGTGTGGATGGCTGCGCTGGCAGCCTGTTCGGGGCAGGAACAGGCGCCACCGGCGGCCGTACCGGTGCTGGTGGTTCACCCCGGCGAGCAGGCCGGGCAGGCGCCGGCGGCGTTCCCGGGCACGGTGCGTGCGCGACAGGAAAGCCCGCTGTCGTTCCGCGTTGGCGGCAACCTGGTCAAGCGCCACGTCGATGCCGGGCAACGGGTGAAGAAGGGCGACGTGCTGGCCGAGCTGGACGTGGCCGACTTCGCGCTGCAGGCCCGTGCCTCGCAGGCGCAGCTGGCGGCAGCCGAAGCCGATCTGGTGCGCGCCCGCGATGACCTCAAGCGTTACCAGGTGCTGGCCGACCAGCAGCTGGTCAGCCGCTCGCAGCTGGACCAGCAGTCCGCCGCGTTCAAGGCCGCGCAGGGCCAGGCCAACGCCGCCCGCGCCAACCTCGATGTGCTCCGCAACCAGGCCAGCTACGCACAGCTGCGTGCGCCGGCCGACGGTGTGATCGCCAGCCGCGAGGCCGAGGCCGGGCAGGTAGTGTCCGCCGGGCAGACCATCTTCAACCTGGCCGCCGACGGTGGCCGCGAAGTGCTGATCGACCTGCCCGAGGCCACCATCCGCGACTATGCTGTGGGCCAACCGGTCGAGGTGGAGTTGTGGAACCGCCCCGGCCAGCGCCTGCCGGGCACGATCCGGGAGATCGCCGCCGCTGCCGATCCGCAGGCACGTACCTATGCCACCCGGGTCAGCCTGCCCGCCGATGCGCTGGCCGACGTCGAACTGGGCCAGAGTGCACGCGTCTACAGCAGCGCCGGTCGCCACGGCACCCTGCAGCTGCCGCTGGGCGCGCTGCAGCGTGGTGCCAACGGTGCCGCCAGCGTATGGGTGGTCGATCCGGGCAACAGCACGCTGAAGGCCGCAACGGTTACCACCGGTGCGTTTGGCAGCGAGACGGTACCGGTACTGTCGGGCGTGAGCGGGGGCGACTGGGTAGTTGCTGCGGGTGGCCACCTGCTGCGGGCCGGCCAGCCGGTGATCGCCGTGGACCGGCAGAACCGTCCCGTTCTGAAGCCGGCTACGCCGGCCGCTGCCGCCAAGGCCAGGGAGTAAGCCGGTGCGCCGCTTCAATCTTTCCGAGTGGGCGTTGTCCAACCGCCCGCTGGTGCTGTTTGCGATGCTGGCTTTCGCGCTGATCGGCGCATGGTCGTACAAGCATCTGGGCCAGTCCGAGGACCCGCCGTTCACCTTCAAGGCGATGGTGGTGCGCACATTGTGGCCGGGGGCGACCGCCGAGCAGGTCTCGCGGCAGGTGACCGAGCCGCTTGAGAAGGCGCTGATGAATACCGGCGAGTACGAGTTCATCCGCTCGTACTCGCGCCCGGGCGAATCGCAGATCATCTTCATGGCGCGCGACAGCCTGCGTTCTAGGCAGATCCCGGACCTGTGGTACCAGGTGCGCAAGCGCGTGGGCGACATCCGCCCGACGCTGCCGCGCGAGATCGTCGGTCCGTTCTTCAACGATGAGTTCGGCGACACCTACGGCAACATCTACGCGTTGACCGGCAAGGGTTTCGACTACGCGGTGATGCGCGACTACGCCGACCGCATCCAGCTGGAACTGCAGCGGGTGCCCGACGTCGGCAAGATCGACCTGGTCGGCCTGCAGGACGAGAAGGTGTGGATCGAACTGTCCAACACCCGGCTGGCCACGCTGGGCGTGTCGATGCAGCAGGTGCAGCAGGCGCTGGCCGACCAGAACGCAGTGACCGGCACCAGCTTCTTCGAGACCGCCACCGATCGCGTGCAGCTGCGGGTGACCGGCCAGTTCAACGACATCGAAGCGATCCGCCAGTTCCCGATCCGCGCCGGCGACCGCACCGTGCACCTGGGCGACATCGCCGAGGTCAAGCGCGGCTTCGCCGATCCGGCGTCGCCGAAGATGCGCTTCATGGGCGAAGAGGCGATCGGCCTGGCGGTGGCGATGAAGGATGGCGGTGACATCCTCAAGCTCGGCGCCAACCTCGATGCCGAGTTCGAACGCCTGCAGAAGACCCTGCCGGCCGGCATGCAGCTGCGCAAGGTGTCCGACCAGCCGCAATCGGTGGAAGAGTCGGTCGGCGAGTTCGTGCAGGTGCTGACCGAGGCGGTGGTGATCGTGCTGCTGGTCAGCTTCTTCTCGCTGGGCCTGCGCACCGGCCTGGTGGTGGGCGTGACCATCCCGCTGGTGCTGGCGATGACCTTCTTTGTCATGCACTACTTCGACATCGGCCTGCACAAGATCTCGCTGGGTGCATTGGTGCTGGCGCTGGGACTGCTGGTGGACGATGCGATCATCGCGGTGGAGATGATGGCCACCAAGATGGAGCAGGGCTACGACCGCCTGCGCGCCGCCAGTTTCGCCTGGGAGTCGACCGCGTTCCCGATGCTGACCGGCACCCTGATCACCGCGGCCGGCTTCCTGCCCATTGCCACTGCGGCATCGAGTACCGGTGAATACACCCGCTCGCTGTTCCAGGTGGTGACCATCGCGCTGGTGGTGTCGTGGATCGCAGCGGTGCTGTTCATCCCTTACCTGGGCGACAAGATGCTGCCGGACCTGTTCAATCCGCAGCCGCCGAAGCCGGGCAGCCTGTCAGCGCGCTGGCACGCCAAGCGCCAGCAGTGGGCCGACCGCTATCCGGCGCTGGCCAATCTGATCGCGCCGCCGCAGCACGGGCACGACCACGATCCGTACCAGCGCCCGTTCTATCGTAGTTTCCGTCGCTTCCTCGATACCTGCCTGCGGCATCGCTGGTGGGTGATCGCGGCGACCATCGGCCTGTTCGTGTTCTCGCTGATGATGTTCCGCTTCGTGCCGCAGCAGTTCTTCCCGGACTCGACCCGGCCGGAACTGATGGTGGACATCGAGCTGGCCGAGGGCGCCTCGCTGCGCTCGACCCAGGCCCAGGCCGAGAAGCTTGAGAAGCTGCTGTCCAGCCGCGAGGGCATTGCCAACTACGTGTCCTATGTGGGCACCGGTTCGCCGCGTTTCTACCTGCCGCTGGACCAGCAGCTGCCGGCGACCAACTTCGCCCAGTTCGTGGTGCTGGCCAAGGACATCACTTCACGCGAAAGCACCCGCGACTGGCTGCTGCACGAGGTGATCCCGAAGTTCCCGGACGTGCAGATGCGCGTGACCCGCCTGGAGAACGGCCCGCCGGTCGGCTATCCGGTGCAGATGCGCATCTCCGGCGAGCACATCGAGAAGGTGCAGGCGATCGCGCGCCAGGTCGAGGCCAAGGTGCGGGAGAACCCGCACGTGATGAACGTCAACCTGGACTGGAGCGAGCCGAGCAAGGTGGTGCGCCTGGTGGTCGACCAGGAGCGCGCCCGCGCGCTGGGCGTGAGCAGCGCCCAGGTCAGCCAGTTCCTGTCCAGTTCGTTGGCCGGGCAATCGGTAAGCGTGTATCGCGAGGGCAATCGCCAGATCGAGATGCTGCTGCGCGGGCCGGCCGATGAGCGCAATCAACTGGAGCTGCTGTCCAGCCTGTCGATGCCCACCGCCAACGGTGGCAGCATCACGCTGTCGCAGGTGGCGACGATGGAGTACGGCTTCGAGGACGGCATCATCTGGCACCGCAACCGATTGCCGACGGTGACCGTGCGCGCCGACATCAGTGATGGCATGCAGGCGCTGGACGTGGTGCATCAGATCCTGCCCACACTGGACGGCATCCGTGCCGAGCTGCCCAGTGGGTACCTGCTGGAAACCGGCGGTACCGTGGAGGATTCGGCGCGTGGCCAGAACTCGATCAAGGCTGGCATGCCGCTGTTCCTGGTGGTGGTGGCCACGCTGCTGATGCTGCAGCTGCGCAGCTTCTCGCGTGCAGCGATGGTGCTGGTGACCGCGCCGCTGGGCATCATCGGCGCGACCCTGTTCCTGCTGCTGTTCCGGGCGCCGTTCGGCTTCGTGGCGCTGCTGGGCACGATCGCGCTGGCCGGCATGATCATGCGCAACTCGGTGATCCTGATCGACCAGATCCAGCAGGACATCGATGCCGGGCATGACCGTTGGCATTCGATCATCGACGCCACGGTGCGCCGCTTCCGCCCGATCGTGCTGACTGCACTGGCAGCGGTGCTGGCGATGATTCCGCTGTCGCGCAGCGCGTTCTACGGCTCGATGGCGATCTCGATCATGGGCGGCCTGATCGTCGGTACGGTGCTGACCCTGGTGTTCCTGCCGGCGCTGTACGCGGCGTGGTTCCGGGTGAAGCCCGATGAATCCGGGGCGTGATGCCCCCGCGTCCACGGCCAGCGCCTCTGGCAGGTGCCAACCTTGGTTGGCACTGCTCGCGGGACCAGCTTTATGTAGTGCCGAGCCATGCTCGGCTGCTCTTCGCGCGATGATGGGATGAGTCGAGCATGGCTCGACTCTACAGAAGCATCACGCAGGGCATGGATCTACCGCGATTCGCCATCGCTCGGTAGGTGCCAACCTTGGTTGGCACGGATGCATGCATTCACGCATGGCGTGGATCTACTGCAGCTGCAGGCCGCTCCGCAGCACCGGCAGCAGCCATTCGATGAACACCTGCACGCGCAGCGCACGGTGCTGCCGATGCGGCTGCAGCAGGGTGACCGGCAATGGCTGTGCGACGTGCTGTGGCATCACTTCCACCAGCGCGCCGGATTGCAGCTCGGCCTGTACGTCGTAGCGCGGAATCTGCAAAAGACCCAACCCCGCCACACAGCACGCAATCGATGCCTCGGCGCTGTTCACACGCACCCAGCCAGGCATCGGCAGCGTGCGCAGTTGGCCGCCGTCCTGCCACTCCCAAGGTTCCACCCGTGCCGTGGTCGGCGACGCGTAGTTCACCGCGCGATGCTGCGGCAGGTCGGCAGGATGCTGCGGCACGCCGTGTTCGCGCAGGTAAGCCGGCGCCGCAACGTTGGCAAAATCCAGTTGGCCCAGCGTGCGCGCCACCAGGCTGGAGTCGCCCAGCTGGCCGACCCGCAACACTGCATCGCAACCGTCCTCGATCAGGTTCACCGCGCGGTCGCTCATGCCCAGGTCCACTTCCACCTGCGGGTAGCGGGCGAAGAAGTCGGGCAGCGCCGGTGCGATGATGCGGCGGCCGATGCGGCTGGGTACGTCGATCTTCAGCAGCCCCGACGGCTGGGCGTCGACCTGGAGGAACAGCGATTCGGCGTCCTCGACCTCGGCGATCAGGCGCAGGCAGCGGGCATGGAACACGTCGCCGTCGTGGGTGGTGGACACCCGCCGGGTCGAGCGCTGCAGCAGGCGGGTGCCGAGCCGCTGCTCCAGCTCCGCAATGGCTGCCGAGACAGTGGAGCGGGGCAGGCCGAGCTGGTCGGCGGCGCGGGTGAAGCTCGCGCACTCCACGACCCGGGTGAAGATGCGGAAGCGATCGATCCGGTCCATTGTTCGCTGACTCTGGAAAGTTAAGTCAATGTGGCGGGCTTTATCCGCTTTTTCTGCACGATATCGTCATGAGGGCAGGGTTGCCACCCCGGGCAGCCCCCTCCCGAGACCGACGCCATGACCGAGCATTCCCTCAAGGGCAAGACCGTGCTGATCGCCGGTGGCGCCAAGAACCTGGGCGGCCTGATCGCCCGCGACTTCGCCGCACAGGGCGCCAAAGCCATCGTCATCCACTACAACAGTGCCGCTACCCAGGCCGATGCAGAAGCGACTGTAGCCGCGGTGCAGGCCGCCGGCAGCAAGGCGGTGGCCCTGCAGGGCGACCTGACGTCGGCGGCAGCGATGGAGCGCTTGTTCGTCGATGCCGTGACCGCAGTCGGCCGTCCTGACATCGCCATCAATACGGTGGGAAAGGTACTCAAGAAGCCGCTGCTGGACATCAGCGAGGCGGAGTACGACGAAATGAGCGCGGTCAATGCCAAGGCCGCGTTCTTCTTCCTGAAGGAAGCAGGTCGCCACGTCAATGACGGTGGCCGCATCTGCACCCTGGTCACCTCGCTGCTGGGTGCGTTCACGCCGTTCTATTCCAGCTATGCCGGCACCAAGGCGCCGGTCGAGCATTTCACCCGTGCGGCGTCGAAGGAGTTCGGCGAGCGCGGCATCTCGGTGACCGCGATCGGTCCCGGTCCGATGGACACGCCGTTCTTCTATCCGGCCGAGAGCGCCGATGCGCAGGCGTATCACAAGACTGCGGCGGCGTTGTCGGCGTTCACCCGCACCGGGCTGACCGACATCGCCGACATCGTGCCGTGGATCCGCTTCCTGGTGACCGATGGCTGGTGGATGACCGGGCAGACGATTCTGGTCAATGGCGGGTACACCACCAAGTAAGCAAAGCCATGCATGGCGTGGCCCTACTGCGCGGGAACCGAATCATCCACGCATGGCGTGGATCTACCGCTGTGGTAGGTGCCAACCTTGGTTGGCACGGAGTCGGGCAGTGGCCACGGGCCACCTGTAGAGCCGTGCCATGCTCGACTCTACAGGTGTTGCCCGATGGATCAGCCCAGCTTCGCCAGCACCGCGTCGGTTGCCGCAGCGGTGCTGACGGCCTGGCCCTTGGCCGCAAGGTCGGCGGTGAACACGCCGTCATCCAGCACCGCATGCACGGCGGCTTCCACCGCGGCCGCTTCGGCTTCCAGCCCCAGCGAATGGCGCAGCAGCATCGCGGCGCTGAAGATTGTCGCGTACGGATTGGCGATGCCCTTGCCGGCGATGTCCGGGGCCGAACCGTGGATGGGCTCGTAAATGCCCACCGCGCCGGGCTCGCCCAGCGAGGCCGACGGCAGCAGGCCCAGCGAACCGGCCAGCATCGAGGCCTCATCGGTGAGGATGTCGCCGAACATGTTCTCGGTGACGATCACGTCGTACTCGCGTGGCTTGGCCAGCAGGTGCATGGCCATCGAGTCGACCAACTGGTGCTCCAGCGCCACGTCCGGGAACTCCTCGCGGCCGATGCGTGCGGCCACGTCGCGCCACAGGCGCGAGGTTTCCAGCACATTGGCCTTGTCCACCGAAGTGACCTTGCCGCGACGCTGCTGGGCCAGGCGGAAGGCGCTGCGCAGCACGCGCTCGATCTCGGCCACGGTGTAGCGGCACAGGTCGCTGGCGCTGTCGGCGTCGCGGGTCTTGTCGCCGAAGTAGATGCCGCCGGTCAGTTCACGCACCACCACGAAGTCCACGCCCTGCAGCAGCTCTGCCTTGATCGGCGAGGCGTGCAGCGCGGCCTCGTGGGTACGCACCGGGCGCAGGTTGGCATACAGGCCCAGCGCCTTGCGGATCGCCAGCAGGCCCTGTTCCGGGCGCACCTTGGCGTTCGGGTCGGACCACTTCGGGCCGCCGACCGCGCCCAGCAGCACCGCATTGGCGGCCTGGCAGGCGGCCAGCGTCGACGCCGGTAGCGGTTCACCGTGGCGGTCGATGGCGATGCCACCGATGTCGTGCTCGCTGAAGGTGAAGGTGTGGTTGAAGCGTCCGGCGACCGCCTTCAGGACGGCAACTGCCGCGGCGGCCACTTCCGGGCCGATGCCATCACCGGGCAGGACAACAATTTCAGCGTGCATGCTCACTCTCGTAACGTTCGATTTCAGGGACACGGCCCAACAGATACCCCAACTGGTCGACGCCTTCCAGCAGGCAGGTCTGCGAGAAGCCATCCAGCGGGAAGGAATAGACCTGGCCATCGGGGGTGCGCAGTTCGCGCGCAGCCACGTCGATGGTCAGCGCATCGTCCGGGCGCTGCATCAGCGCCTGTACGTCGGCCTCGTCCAGCACGATCGGCAGCAGGCCGTTCTTCAGCGCGTTGCCGCGGAAGATATCAGCGATCTCGCTGCTGACGATGGCACGCAGGCCCAGGTCGGTCAGCGCCCATGGTGCGTGTTCGCGCGACGAGCCGCAGCCGAAGTTGCGGCCCGCCAGCAGGATGCTGCGGCCGGCGTTGTGCGGCTGGTTGAAGGCGAAGTCGGCCACCGGCGAACCATCAGCTTGCCAGCGCCAGTCGTTGAACGCGTTGCGACCCAGCCCGGCACGCTCGGTGGTGGACAGGAACCGCGCCGGGATGATCTGGTCGGTGTCGATGTTGGTCTGGCGCAGCACCACGCTGGCCGAGGTCAGGGTACGGAAGCCGGCCATCACGCCACCTCCTGTGCGAACAGTTCGCGGGTATCGGCAACGTGCCCGTTCACCGCGGCCCACGCCGCGCTCATCGGCGAGGCCAGCAGCGTGCGCGAACCGGGGCCCTGGCGGCCCTCGAAGTTGCGGTTGCTGGTACTCACGGCCAGCTGGCCGGGGGCGACCAGATCGCCGTTCATCGCGATGCACATCGAGCAGCCCGGCTCGCGCCATTCGGCACCGGCCGCGCGCACGATCTCGTGGATGCCCTCGGCCTCGGCCTCGCGCTTGACGATCTCCGAGCCCGGTACCACCAGCATGCGTACGCGCTCGGCAACACGACGGCCGCGCAGCACCTGTGCGACTTCGCGCATGTCGCTCAGGCGGCCGTTGGTGCACGAACCAACGAACACTACGTCCACCGGTGTGCCCGCCAGCGCCTTGCCGGCCTGGAAGTTCATGTAGTCCAGGCCCTTCTGTGCGGCGGCATCGTTGGCGGCGGGAATCGGCGCATCCACGGCGATCGCGGTACCCGGATGCGTACCCCAGGTCAGGGTCGGGCGGATGTCGGCGGCGTCGATGTGCACTTCGCTGTCGAAGCGCGCGCCGTCATCGCTGCGCAGCTGTTGCCAGCGCGCCACGGCAGCGTCGAAGTCGGCGCCCTTGGGGCCGCGCGGCGTAGCGGCGACGAAGTCGAAGGTGACCTGGTCGGGCGCGACCATGCCGGCGCGTGCACCGGCCTCGATCGACATGTTGCACAGGGTCATGCGCTGTTCCATGTCCATCGCTTCGATGGTGCTGCCACGGAACTCGATCACGTGGCCGGTGCCGCCGTTGACGCCGATCACGCCGATGATGTGCAGGACCACATCCTTGGCGCCGACGCCGGGTGCCAGCGCACCGTCAACGGTGATCGCGAAGGTCTTGGCCTTGCGCTGCAGCAGGCACTGCGTGGCCAGCACGTGGCCGACCTCGCTGGTGCCGATGCCGAAGGCCAGCGAGCCGAATGCACCGTGGGTGGAGGTGTGGCTGTCGCCGCAGACGATGGTCATGCCCGGCTGGGTGAAGCCCTGTTCCGGCGCAATGACATGGACGATGCCGCGGTTGTCCGAGGCCATGTCGAACAGTTCGATGCCGTGCTCGGCGCAGTTTCGCGCCAGGGTGGCGACCTGTGCTTCGGAGGCGGCACTGGCATAGGGCAGCGTGCCGTCGGCCGCAGCCGGCAAGGTCGGCGTGGAGTGGTCCATCGTCGCCTTGGTGCGGTCCGGCCGGCGCGGCGCCAGGCCGCGCTCGCGCAGTTCGGTGAATGCCTGCGGCGAGGTGACCTCATGGATCAGGTGCAGGTCGATGTACAGCACGGCGGGCGCGCTGTCGGATTCGGGAACCACCACGTGGGCGTCCCACAGTTTGTCGTACAGGGTGCGGGGTGCGGAAGTCATGCGTATGCCTGGCAGAAGTACGAGATAGCGAACATCAGTAAAGAAAGCGGAACGGTCAAGTCAGCGACGGCGGGCGAGCACACGCAGGCGCACGTAGTCGGCCAGCGCCTGGCCGGCGGCATTGCGTGGCAGGTCGGCCAGCAACGCGGTGGCAGCCTCGCGCACGGTGGCGCGGGCCTCGGCGGGCAGGTCATCCAGCAGCGGCGCGGCGAATACCCGCAGCCAGCCGGCCACGCCGGTCGGCAGTGGGGTCGGGCGCGGCGTGCATTCGATCAGTTGCACCTGGAAGCCATGCTGGCGCAGGCGGTCTGCATAGGCATCGGCGGTCGGGAAGTACCACTGGAAGGTGCTGGCGCCATGGCCGTGGGCCACGCGTGCGGCCTGTACCGCCGCGACGATCGTGGCCACGTTGCCATGGCCGCCGAACTCGGCGACGAAGCGGCCGCCGGGGCGCAGCGCGCGACGCACGCCTTCCAGCACGCGGTCCGGGTTGCCCATCCAATGCAATGCGGCATTGCTGAAGACCGCATCGAACTCGCTGTCGAACGACAGCGCGTGGCCGTCCATCACCTGCGCGTCGACGCCACGTGCACGGGCGGCGATCACCAGTTCCGGCGACGCGTCCACGCCGTGGATGCACGCGCCGCTCAGGGCCAGCTCGGTGCTGAGCACGCCATCGCCACAGCCCAGGTCGAGGATGCGCTCACCGGCGCGCGGATCGAGCAGGCGCGCGACCGCGCCACCGAGCAACGGTACGAAGCCGGCATCGATCGCATAGTCCTGGGCGTTCCACTGCTGGCCAGCGGCTGCGGTAGGAGTGTCGAAGGCGCTCATCTCGGGTTCCTCAGGCGGTGGCAGGGGTGGGAACGTCGGTGCTGCTGTGGGCGGTGGCCTGGCGCTGGCGCAGCAGGCGGTTGGCCACATCCAGCCAGGCCAGCGCGGAGGCTTCGATGATGTCCTTGCTGGTGCCGGTGCCGTCGTACTCCACGCCGTCGTGGCGCACGCTCAGATTGGCTTCACCGCGCGCATCGGCGCCGATGCCGACGCTGTGCACCTGGTAGCTGTCCAGCATCAGCTGCACGCCGGTGGCAGCCGACAGCGCGCCGAACAGCGCATCGACCGGGCCGTCGCCCTGCGCGGTCTCGGCCACGCGGTTGCCGTCCGGGTCGGACAGTTCGACCAGTGCATTGGCGCGGCTGCCGACGTCGCTGATGGTCATCGACGCCAGGCGATAGCCCTGCGCGTTGGAGCCGCCCTGCATCAAGGTTTGCAGGTCGGCATCGGTGACCACGCGCTGCTGTTCGCACAGGCCCTTGAACTGCTCGAACACCAGCTTCAGTTCGTCTTCGTCCAGCCAGAAGCCCAGTGCACGCAGGCGTGCTTCGACGGCGGCGCGGCCACTGTGGCGGCCCAGCACCATCTGCGAATCTTCCCAGCCCACGTCTTCCGGGCGCATGATTTCGTAGGTGCCGCGATGGCGCAGCATGCCGTGCTGGTGGATGCCCGATTCGTGGGCGAAGGCATTGGCACCGACGATGGCCTTGTTGCGCTGTACCGGCATGCCGACCAGGCGCTGCAGCAGCTGCGAGGTGCCGACGATGCGCGGGGTGTTGATCGAACTGTCCTGTTCGTAGAAGGCCTGGCGCACCTTCAGCACCATCGCGATCTCTTCCAGCGAACAGTTGCCGGCGCGCTCGCCGATGCCGTTGACGGTGCACTCGACCTGGCGTGCACCGCCTTCGATGGCGGCCAGCGAGTTGGCCACCGCCAGGCCCAGGTCGTTGTGGCAGTGCGCGCTGAAGATCACATTGGCGGCATTCGGCACGTCGGCGACGCCGGCGATGACCTGCTGGAACATCGCGCGGATCTCTTCCGGCGTGGTGAAGCCGACGGTGTCGGGCAGGTTGATGGTGGTGGCGCCGGCGGCAATGGCCACGCGCGAGACTTCGATCAGGTAGTCCAGCTCGGTACGGGTGGCATCCTCGGCGGAGAACTCGACATCGTCGATGTACGATCGAGCCAGCGAGACGTGCTTGCGTACCGATTCCAGTACCTGCTCGCGGGTCATCCGCAGCTTGTGCTCGCGGTGCAGCGGGCTGGTCGACAGGAACACGTGCAGGCGCGGGTTGGCGGCCGCTTCCAGTGCGCGTGCCGAGGTCTCGATGTCGGCCTGCAGGCAGCGCGACAGCACGGCCAGGCTCAGGCTCGGGCGGCGCAGTTCGCGGCCGATCAGCGCCATCGCCTCGCGGTCGGACTGCGAGCTGGCCGGGAAGCCGGTCTCGATGATGTCCACGCCCAGTTCGTCCAGCGCACGCGCCATCACCAGCTTCTGCGGCGGGCTCATGCTGCAGCCGGGGGACTGCTCGCCGTCACGCAGGGTGGTGTCGAAGATGCGGATGCGCGGGGTGGTAATTCGTTCGATGGTGGTCACAGGGAAATCTCCTCGACAGCGGGTGCGGCGGCTTGCAGGGGGGAAGGGGAAGAGGTGGGGGACGCGAGGGCGCTGGCCTTGCCGGGCGAGCGCGGGGTTTCACTACGCCGTCGCCGTGGTTTGCGCGGCGGGCGCGGCCGGATGTCGGTGAGCAGGCCGGCCAGGACACCCGCATCGATATTCCCGCCGGACACCACCGCGCACTTGCGGCGGCCAGCGACACGGCGGCCTGCGGCCAGCGCCAGCGCACCGGCGCCCTCGGCGATGATGTGTTCTTCCAGTGCCAGCCGGACCAGGGTTTCACGCAGTTCGGCTTCGCGCACGATCACTACGTCGTCCAGCAGCGAGGTGCACAGGCGTCGGGTCAGGAATCCAGGGATCTTCACCCGCACGCCGTCGGCCAGCGAGGCGACGGGGGCGATCTCGCGTACGTCGCCGCGGATGGCGCGCGCCATTGAGTCAACGCCTTCCACCTGGGCACCGATCACGCGCACGCCCTGTGATTTCAGCGCCAGTGCAACGCCGGAGGCCAGGCCACCGCCGCCGATCGGCACGATCACCACGTCCGGTGCGTGCGCGGCCAGCTCGATGCCGACCGTACCCTGGCCGGCAATCACATCGGCGTCGTCGAACGCGGAAAGGAAGCGGTAGCCGTGGCGTTGTGCCAGTTCAACCGCGAAGGCGTAGGCCTCGTCATAGCTGGTGCCATGCTGGCGCACGGTGGCGCCCCAGTGAGCGACGCCGGCGATCTTGGTGGCCGGCGCGCCATGTGGCATCACGGTGATGGCCGGAACGTCCAGGCGGTAGGCCGCCCACGCCACGCCCTGGGCATGGTTGCCGGCCGAGGCGCAGATCACCGGCCGGGTATCGCCGCGCTCGCGGCCGGCCAGCAGCGCGTTCAACGCGCCGCGCACTTTGTAGGACCCGGTGCGCTGCAGGTTCTCCAGCTTCAGCCAGGTGCCGAAGCGCTCGGCATGGTGCAGCGGGGTAGGCGGCAGGAAGCGGCGCAGCCGGGCCTGCGCCGCCAGTACGTCGGCGACGCTTACGTCGCCGACATCGCTTTCCTGGCTGGCATCAGCGGCCGGCATGGGCCACCAGCGGGGTGCAGGCGACCGCCGCATGCGGGCACGGGCGGCGAAGAAGACGCCTCCGTACCGGCACCGTGGTCACTACGGTACGGGTGTTCATACGGATGCTCCTTCCACGGCGGTGACCTGCACGGACACGCAGTCGTAGATCTTTTCGATCTGCCGGCACAGCGTTTCCGCCGGGCGCTGGCCATCCACCACCAGTTGCAGGTGCCAGCGGCCATCGTCGGCGGCCACCGGCGCACCGCTGATCGCACGCGGCGCGAAGCCACGGCGCTCGGCCATGCCGATCACGCGCAACAGCGCGCCTTCGGCCGGGTGCAGCACCAGGTCAAGCCGGTAGTGCATTGGGGATCTCCTGGCGGGCATGGGCGGGGTTGCTTTCCAGCATCGTGCTGTTGGCGGTGTTCGGTGGCACCAGCGGCCATACGTTGGCGCGTGCATCGATGGCCACGTGCAGCAGTGCCGGGCCGGGTTCGGCCAGCAGCGCGGCCAGGCCACCCTCGACGTCATCCCGCGCGTCGATGCGGGTGGCGGAAATGCCGAACACCTGCGCCAGCGCCACGAAGTCCGGGTTGTCGGACAGGTCGATCTCGCTGTAGCGCTCGGCGAAGAACAGCTCCTGCCACTGCCGCACCATGCCCAGCGAACTGTTGTCCAGCAGCACGATCTTCACCGGCAGGCGGCAGCGCGCGATGGTCGCCAGCTCCTGTACGTTCATCATGAAGCTGCCGTCGCCGGACACCAGCACCACGGTGCGATCGGGGCAGGCGAACTGCGCGCCCATCGCTGCCGGCAGGCCGAAGCCCATGGTGCCCAGCGCGCCACTGGTCAGGTGGTTGCGCGGGTGGTTGAAGCGGCAGTGCTGCGCCACCCACATCTGGTGCTGGCCAACGTCGCAGGCGATCACCGCATCGGCCGGGGCCAGCTCGCTCAGGCGCTTCAGCAGCGCCGGGGCGTAGATGTGCTGGCCCGGTGCGTCGTAGCGCGCAGCGAAACGATCGCGATGCTGTGCACAGCGCTTGCGCCATGCGTCCTGGTGGGCCTTGGGGGAGGGGAAGGCCGCACGCAGGGCGCGGATGGCGTGACCGACGTTGCCGGGCACGGCGACATCGGCGCTGCGCAGCTTGGAGATCTCATATGCGTCCGCATCGATGTGAACGACGCGGGCGAACGGTGCGAACTCGGCCAGCTTGCCGGTGGCACGGTCGTCGAAGCGTGCGCCCAGCACCAGCAGCAGGTCGCTTTCCTGCACCGCCATGTTGGCCGCGCGGGTCCCGTGCATGCCCAGCATGCCCAGCGACTGCGGATGGCTGGCCGGCAGTGCGCCCAGGCCGCGCAGCGTCATCACGGTGGGGATGGCACTGGCCTCGACGAAATCGCGCAGGTCCTGCACCGCATCACCCAGCGCGATGCCACCGCCGGCGTAGACCACCGGCTTCTCGGCCGCGGCCAGCGCGGCAATGGCTTCGGCAATGGCGGCCTCGGCCGGCGCCGGCGGTGGTTCGACGCTGCTGGGCGCATGGGCCGGCAGATGGCTGGCGTCGGCCAGCTGCACGTCCTTGGGCAGGTCGATCAGCACCGGGCCGGGGCGACCTTCGCGGGCGATCCGGAACGCATCGGCCACCACGCGCGGCAGGTCATCGACGCTGCGCACCAGCCAGCTGTGCTTGACGATCGGCATCGTCAGGCCGAACACATCCAGTTCCTGGAAGGCGTCGGTGCCCAGCAGCGGCGTGCCGACCTGGCCGGTGATGCAGACCATCGGTACCGAGTCCAGCATCGCATCGGCGATGCCGGTGACCAGGTTCGACGCGCCCGGCCCGGAGGTGGCCACGCAGACGCCCACCTGGTTGCTGGCGCGGGCGAAACCATTGGCGGCCAGGGCGGCACCCTGCTCGTGGCGCACCAGGATGTGCTTCAGCGACGAGTCCACCAGCGCGTCGTAGAACGGCATGATGGTGCCACCGGGATAGCCGAACAGCGTGCGGACGCCTTCGGCCTCCAGCGCCTGGGTCAGCCAGCGCGCGCCGTTGGGCGGCGCGCTGCGGTGTGTGGAAGAGTTCATGGGGGAACCTTGCAAAGCGGGTGGGGGAGGGCCGCGCGGTTACGCGGCCTGTCCTTGCAACCAGACCATCTTGGCGCGCAGTTCCTTGCCCACCTTTTCGATCGGGTGCTCCAGGTCGGCCTGCTTGAACCTGTTGTAGTTCGGCAGGCCCGCTTCGTACTCGGCCACCCAGTTCTTGGTGAAGGTGCCGTCCTGGATGTCCTTCAGTACTTCCTTCATGCGTGCCTTGGTGCCGGCGTCGATCACGCGCGGGCCGCTGACGTAGTCGCCGTACTGCGCGGTCTCGGAGATGAATTCCAGCATGCGCGAGATGCCGCCTTCGTAGAACAGGTCGACGATCAGCTTCAGCTCGTGCAGTACTTCGTAGTAGGCGATCTCCGGCTGGTAGCCGGCTTCCACCAGGGTCTCGAAACCGGCCTGCACCAGCGCCGACGCACCACCACACAGCACCGCCTGCTCGCCGAACAGATCGGTCTCGGTCTCTTCCTTGAAGGTGGTCTGGATCAGGTTGGCACGGGCACCGCCGAGGCCGGCCGCATAGGCCTGGGCATGCTGCGCGGCCTTGCCGCTGACGTCCTGGTAGACCGCCCAGATGCACGGCACGCCACGGCCGATCTCGTACTCACGGCGCACCAGCGCACCCGGGCCCTTCGGCGCGACCAGCACCACGTCCAGATCGGCGCGCGGCTCGATCATGCCGTAGTGCACGTTCAGTCCGTGGGCGAACAGCAGGCACGCCCCCTGCTTCATGTTCGGCGCCAGCACATCGTTGTAGAGCTTCTTCTGCACCATGTCGGGGGTCAGCACGGCGACCAGATCGGCGTCCTTCACCGCATCGGCGGGCGCGACCACGGTGAATCCATCGGCCTGGGCCTTGGCTTCGGTCGGACCGCCCGGACGCAGGCCTACCACCACGTCGAAGCCGGATTCGCGCAGGTTCAGTGCGTGGGCGCGGCCCTGGCTGCCGTAGCCGATGACGGCGATCTTGGTCTGGGGCAGGTCGTTGGTGCTCATGGGGGAGGTTCCTTGCGGTGGGAAGAAAAAAGAACGGCCGGTCGTCGAGGTGACGTGCCGGCCGGTCAGGGGAAAGCGGTGGAGGGGGCGCCGCGCATCGCACAGGCACAGCCACCACGAGGCGTGGTGCTGCAGGTCCGGGTTGTGCGATGAGCGTTGGTCATGGTGGTTGCGTCTGAAACCAGGTTCTGAAATGAAAAAACCCGCACCGGGGCGGGTGCGGGTTTTTGAAGAGTTCCGGTGTGTCTGTTGCTTACACGCTGGCTCGTCCCGCACCTGTGGGTTGGGTAATAAGTACGAGCACAAGAATCGAACGCAGCGAGGCGGCGCCGATGGCGGCGGCTTCGATGTGGGTTCGCGGTGGCGTGTTGTGATGCAACATGCGATCGAGAGAAACACAGGCGTTTTGGCGGTGTCAACCCTCACGACAGTTTTTTTATCGGTTTCCAGTGAGTCCAGCGAAATCGCTTGCGCCGCAAGGATGGTTGCCACTGAAAGTGTTTCAGTGAACCCGAATTCACTCCTTTCAACACGCTTTTTGCGCGGATTCCGGGTCGCTGTTCGCCATGCTGGGGCGGACCCTGGTCGGCACCTACCGAAAGGCCATCGCCCATGACCTCTGCCCGATACCGCATGAAGGCCGCAGCGGCGAAGATCGCGGAACCACCTTCCACCGGAACCCGACCGTGTCCCGACGCCTTGCCCGCTCCCTGCTCGCCGCCGCCGTGCTGGCTGCCGTGCCTGCACTGTCCATCGCCGCCGACCGCATCACCGGCCACACCTTCGCCACCCGTTCGGAGGTGATCGCCCCGCATGCGATGGCGGCTACCTCGCAGCCGCTGGCCACCCAGATCGCGCTGGACGTGATGAAGGGCGGTGGCTCGGCGGTCGACGCGGCGATCGCGGCCAATGCCGCGCTCGGATTGATGGAGCCGACCGGCAACGGTATCGGTGGCGACCTGTTCGCCATCGTCTGGGACCCAAAGACGCAGAAGCTCTACGGCTACAACGGCTCGGGCCGCTCGCCGAAGTCGCTCACCCTGGCCGAGTTCCAGCGTCGTGGCCTGAAGGACATCCCGGCCACCGGCCCGCTGCCGGTGTCGGTACCTGGCGCGGTCGATGGCTGGTTCGCCCTGCACGACCGTTTCGGTCGCAAGCCGATGGCCGACAACCTGGCGCCGGCCATCCGCTACGCCCGCGAGGGCCACCCGGTGGCCGAGGTGATCGCCTACTACTGGGACCGTTCGGTGCCCAAGCTGTCGCAGTACCCGGGCTTCAAGGAGCAGTTCACGATCAACGGCCACGCCCCGCGCAAGGGCGAGATGTGGAAGAACCCGAACCTGGCCAGCACCCTGCAGAAGATCGCCGACGGCGGGCGCGACGCCTTCTACAAGGGCGAGATCGCGCGCACCATCGGTGACTACTTCAAGGCCAACGGTGGCTACCTGAGCTACCAGGACATGGCCGACCACCACGGTGAATGGGTCGAGCCGGTCAGCAGCAACTACCGTGGCTACGATGTCTGGGAGCTGCCACCCAACAGCCAGGGCATCGCTGCGCTTCAGATCCTCAACGTGCTGGAAGGCTACGATTTCTCGAAGATCCCGTTCGGCTCACCCGAGCATGTGCACCTGTTCGTTGAGGCGAAGAAGCTGGCCTTCGCCGACCGTGCGCGCTTCTACGCCGACATGGCATTCCAGCCGGCGCCGGTGCAGAAGCTGATCTCCAAGGAGTACGCCGCGCAGCGCCGCGCGCTGATCTCGATGGACAAGGCCTTGAAGGAAGTGCAGCCGGGCACACCGAAGCAGCTGGAGGAAGGCGACACGATCTACATGACGGTGGCCGACGCCGACGGCATGATGGTCTCGTTGATCCAGTCCAATTACCGCGGCATGGGCAGCGGCATGGCGCCGCCGGGGTTGGGCTTCATCCTGCAGGACCGCGGCGAGATGTTCGTGCTGCAGAAGAACCATCCCAACGGATACGCACCGGGCAAGCGCCCCTTCCAGACGATCATTCCGGCGTTCATTACCAAGGGGGGCAAGCCGTATGCCAGCTTCGGCGTGATGGGCGGCGCGATGCAACCGCAGGGCCATGCGCAGATCGTGATGAACCTGGTGGACTTTGGCATGAACCTGCAGGAAGCCGGTGACGCACCGCGCATCCAGCATGAGGGTTCCACCGAGCCGACCGGCCAGGCCACGGCGATGACCGACGGTGGTGAAGTGAACCTGGAAACCGGCTTCCCGTATGAAACCGTGCGCGCGCTGATGCGCAAGGGGCATCGCATCGTGTTCGCCGACGGCCCGTATGGTGGCTATCAGGCGATCATGCGCGATCCCGATACCGGGGTGTACTACGGGGCTTCGGAGAGCCGCAAGGACGGGCAGGCGGCGGGGTATTGAGGTTTCCCGGCCAACGGGCTGAGCCCCCTCTGCGGTGGGTTCCGTAAAGCTGGGTTTGGCCGGGCGGGTGGATTGGCTGGGGGCCGCTGCAAGTACGTCCATGTAA
>NZ_KV791410.1:15977-36526 GCF_001807895.1 Stenotrophomonas sp. HMSC10F07 | reverse complement strand
CGTCGGCCAGCACGGCGGCCGCCACTCCGGCGCCGCGCGCGGAAAGCGCGCCCGCCGCATCGGCACCGCCGGCATCCGCGGCTGCACCGGCGGCCGCCGACAACGCCCGCTACATCCTGCAGGCAGGAGCCTTTGGGGCTTCCGGTGACGCCGAAGCCACCAAGGCCAAGCTGGCCATGATGGGCCTGGCGGCACGCGTGGAGTCGGCGCAGATCAACGGCAAGACCGTGTACCGCGTGCGCATGGGCCCGTACGGCAGTGCCGGCGAGTTGTCCGAAGCCAAGCAGAAGCTGGATGGCACCGGCCTGCAGGCGATGGCGATCAAGGCGCAGTAAGCCTGCCGATGTGAATGAAAAAGCCGGGCAGTGCCCGGCTTTTTCGTTTCTGTAGAGCCGAGCCATGCTCGGCTGAATCCAGACGAAGCCGAGCATAGGCTCGGCTCTACAGGACCCGCGAAGCAGGTCAGCCCTCGCGGGCGACCTGGAATCCGGCAAACGACTGGCTGACCGGCATCAGCTCCAGCCGGTTGATGTTCAGGTGCGGCGGCAGGCTGGCCACCCAGAAGATCTGCTCGGCGATGTCTTCGGCGGTCATCGGGTTGGCGCCGCTGTAGAGCTTGTCCGAGGCGTTCTGGTCGCCATGGGTACGTACCACGGTGAATTCGGTTTCGGCCATGCCCGGCTCGATCGTGGTCACGCGCACGCCGGTGCCGTGCAGGTCCGAACGCAGGCCCAGCGAGAACTGGCTGACGAAGGCCTTGGTGCCACCGTAGGCGTTGCCACCCGGGTACGGGTAGACGCCGGCCACCGACGAGATGTTGATGATCGCGCCCTTGCGCTCCACCAGCTGCGGCAGCAGCCGGTGGGTCAGGGTCACCAGCGCGGTGATGTTGGTGTCGATCATCGTGGTCCAGTCCGACAGCGTGGCGCTCTGTGCCGGCGCGGTGCCCTGCGCCAGGCCAGCGTTGTTGACCAGCAGGTCGATCTCGCCAAAGGCCGGCGGCAGCGCCAGCAGGGCCGCCTCCATCGCCACCGCATCGCGGATGTCGAAGGCGGCGGCGTGCACCACGTCCTTGCCGTAGCGCTCGACCAGCGGCTGCAAGCGTTCGCTGCGGCGGCCCGTGGCGATCACTTTCCAGCCGGCCTGGGCGAAGCGGTGGACGGCGGCGGCGCCGAAGCCGGACGTGGCGCCGGTAATCAGGACAGTGCGGGTCATCAGGCAACTCCAGGGGGAAAAACCGGACGCCCATTCTGGCATTCCCGGCCCGTCCTGAGTTGCCCGCCGTCCAGCCGTCCCCCCGGCTCAACGCACGCGAAACACTCTGGCCTTGGGCAGGTCTTCGTCGACCTGCAGGAACCAGCGCCCGGCAATTCCTGGAACAACGGCGATCTGCGGCGACTGCAACACCTTGCGCAGCTTCATCTGTCCCTTCATCACCTGCCATTGCTGGCCGTTATCAAGGGTGAACAGCGTGCCGGGCTGCCAGCCTGCGACCTCTCCGACTACACGGGCACTGACCGGTTCGTCATCCAGGCCCAGATGCATTGCTGCCGGTGCCGGCACATTGGCAGGCAGCGGCGCAGCGACCGGGGCCACCGCTGCCGTCGACGCAGCGGTCGTGCTCTCTGCCTCGCGCAGTACCCGGTTCAACGCCTGCAACTGCGCTGGACTGAGCCCGACCTCGGCCAGTTGGGATGCACTGAGGCGCCGCTCGACGGGTACGAAGCGGTCCTGGGCGAAGGCAGCGAAGCTGCCGGCGAGCAGTAGTGCGGAAAACAGATACCGGCGCATGCAAGGGTCCCAGCGAACGAGTGCTCACGATGCTGCAGTTCGATGACACTCCGGTGACACGCCAGGGGCCGGTACAATTGGGCCATGATCAACAATGATGTCCTGCGCAGCGTGCGCTACTCCCTGGACCTGGGTGACCAGCACGTGGTCGCCCTGTGCCAGATGGCCGACCCGGCCTTTGCCGTGGATACCGGGCAGGTGAAGGCCTGGCTGCGCCGCGAGGACGAAGCCGGTTTCGAGGCGATGAACGACAGCGCGCTGGCGCACTTCCTCGACGGCCTGATCGTGCACCTGCGTGGCCGCGACGAGAGCCAGCCGCAGCGCGCAGTGGAAACCCGTATCGACAACAACCTGGTGCTGAAGAAGCTGCGCGTGGCGTTCCAGCTGCGCGACGTGGACCTGATGGAGATCTTTGCCAGCGCAGGCTTCAATGTCTCCAAGTCGGAAGTGGGCGCGCTGTTCCGCCAACCCGGGCACGCCAACTACCGGCGTTGCCTGGACCAGATGCTGCGCAACTTCCTCAAGGGCCTGAGCCTGCGCCTGCGCGGTTGAGCACGGCGTCGACGAACGCCCGCGCCGCTGGTGTCGGCAGGCGCTGCCAGACCAGGTGCACGCGCCGGGTCGGGGTCGGCTGCAGCGGAATCTGCACCACGCCCTGAAACCCATCGGCGATCAATGCCGGCACGATGCCGACCGCCAACCCATGGCGGACGAAGCGCTCGACCAGTTCCATCAGGTTGACCTCGAAACGGACCGTGTGCGGCAGTCCGGCTGCGGCAAAAGCATCATCGGTCTGCCGGCGTGCGCCGGTGCCGCGCGGGAAGTCGACCAGTGCTTCATCCTGCAGTGCGGCCAATGGCAGCCGCTTGCGCCCGGCCAGCCGGTGCGATGGCGCCAGTACCGCCACCAGATCCTCCTCCTGCAGCACCTGATGGCAGACACCGTCCAGCGCTGCCGAAGGCGCCAGGCCGACCAGTGCCACATCCAGCGCGCGCGACTGTACCTGCGCGATCAGGTCCTCGCTCTTGTCCACGCGCAACTGGAACTCCACCTGCGGGTGCACGCGCTGGAAGGCCGCCAGCATCGCAACAACGTCGATTCCGGTCAGCGAGGAAATCTGCCCGATGGCCAGCAACCCACGCACTTCGCCACTGACGGCGGCCACGTCGGCGCGCAGGTGGCGCAGGCTGGCCAGCACCTGGCGTGCGTGCACCAGCAAGGCCTCGCCGGCGGCGGTGGCCCGCACCTGGCGCGGCAGGCGCTCGAACAGCGTGGCACCCAGTTCCTGTTCAAGATGGGCGATCTGGTGGCTGAGCGCGGACTGCACCACGTGGCAGCGCTCGGCGGCACGGGTGAAATTGCCCTCCTCGGCCAGCGCCACGGCGAACTCGAGCTGCTTGAGGTTCATACAACTATCTTGTTTTCAGATGGCATGGATGATGATGATTCATTTCCATCATGCTCGCAGCAGGCGGACACTGTGCCCCCCGCTTCCTGGAACATCGCGTGAGCCCGTCCCTTCCCCCTCTGCACCGTTGGCAGGTGCTGCTGATGTCGGTCGCCACCGGCGTGGCCGTGGCCAGCAACTACTACGCGCAACCGCTGCTGCACACCATCGCCGACGCCTTCGGCGTGCCGTTCGGCCAGGTCGGCATGGTGGTTACCGCCGCGCAGCTGAGCTATGCCGCCGGCTTGATCCTGCTGGTGCCGCTGGGTGACCTGTTCGAACGCCGCCGCCTGATCGTGGTGATGAGCCTGCTGTCGGCGGGCGGACTGGTGATCAGTGCCTGCGCACCGTCGCTGACCTGGTTGCTGGTGGGCACCGCGATCACCGGCCTGTTTTCGGTGGTGGCCCAGGTGCTGGTGCCGTTCGCCGCCACGCTGGCCGCGCAGGAACATCGTGGCCGCGTGGTCGGAACATTGATGAGTGGCCTGCTGCTGGGCATCCTGCTGGCGCGCACCGTGGCCGGCCTGCTTTCCAGCCTGGGCGACTGGCGCCTGGTGTACGCGATCGCCGCTGCCACCCTGGTGCTGACCGCACTGGCATTGCAGCGCGGCCTGCCGCGATTCCACCACAGCGCCGGCCTTGGCTATTTCGCATTGCTGCGCTCCATCGGCGAGCTGTTCGTGCGGGAACCGGTGCTGCGCCAGCGCACGCTGCTGGGGGCCTGCAGCTTCGCCATGTTCGCGATCTTCTGGACCCCGCTCGCATTCCTGCTGGCACAACCGCCGTACGCCTACAGCGACGCCACCATCGGCCTGTTCGGGCTGGTCGGTGCGGCCGGGACGCTGGCGGCGGGTCTGGCTGGTCGCATGTCCGACCGTGGCCAGACCGGACGTGCCACCGCCATTGCACTGGCGCTGTTGCTGCTGTCGTGGCTGCCACTGGGGCTGTCGGCCCACTCGCTGCTGGCGCTGCTGGTCGGCGTGGTGGTGCTGGACCTGGCCGCGCAGCTGCTGCATGTCAGCAACCAGAACCTGATCTATGCGCTGCAGCCTGCGGCACGCAACCGCCTCAATGCCGGCTACATGACCGGCTATTTCATCGGCGGCTCGCTGGGCTCGCTGCTGTCTGCACAGGTCTACCAGCGCTTCGGCTGGACCGGCGTCTGCGTGGCCGGTGCCGCCGTGGCCGTGCTGGCCCTGCTGCTGTGGCTGCCCGGCGCGCTGCGTGCGCGCCAGGCGGCATCGTCGAATTAGAAACTGCCCTGCAGCGCCAGCTCCCAGCGTCCACCGGCGTTACCCGGGAACAGGCGCTTGGCCGCACTGTCGGTGTCGTGCACGGTGGCACGCAGCTCCCATGCCGGGGCCAGCGTGGCAATGGCACTGAGCTGGCCATGCAGGTAGTCCGGGCCCTGCGCGGTGGCCAGCCAGTACTGGCCCACCGCCGCTTCCAGGCGGACGCGTTCGTGCAGCGGCACACGCACACCCAGCTGGGCATAGGTGCCGCGATGGCCACCGGCCAGTGCATCGCCGGAATGGGCGACCTGCAGCCAGGCACGCTGCTTCCAGGTCAACGTGGTGTTGAGTTCGGTCCAGTCCAGCGTGCGGCCGGTGCCCGGGTACACGTAGCGGGTCAGGTTCGCATCCAGGTTCCAGGCCGGCGCCAGTGCGCCGGACCAGCCGGCCACCAGGTCGAACTCGCTGCGCGCGCCATTGTCCGGTTTGAACGAAACGTTCGAACCCCACACGCTGGCGTACCATCCCGACGGGATCGAGACCTTCGCGCCGGCCTGCACCGCCGGGTCGCCATCGCTCTGCGAGCTGCCACGCCACACGTAGTCGCTGGTCAGTGCAGCACTGCCACTGGCCTGCACCTGTGCCTGCGCGCTGCCGATCCCGAGCAGCCCTGCCAGGGCGGCCACCAGCGCCGCCATCGTCTCCTTGCTGTTCACTGCACTGTGTTCCTCGTCGAAGGCGGTCGCGCCGCTGGGACGGCAGTGTCGGGGGCGCCGCCGTAACGGATCGAGGGCGCTGCCCGGCCTGCCGCGCAAATTCGGCGTAAATCCCGTGGATGGAGGCTACGTGCCAGCCGCGCGGTATCATGACGCCTTGTTTCCAGGAACCAACCACGTGGACGCCATCCTGACCCCGGTATCGATCGGCGAGCTGATCGACAAGATCACCATTCTCGAGATCAAGGCCGAGCGCATCGATGATGCTGCCAAGCTGGCCAACGTGCGCACCGAACTGGATGGCCTGTTGCCCTTGCTGCAGCAGCAGCTGCAGGCGCAGCCGGCATTGGACGCGCTGAAGCAGCAGCTGAAGGCGATCAACGAACGCATGTGGGACATCCAGGACCAGCTGCGCGACAAGGAAGCGGCCCAGGTGTTCGACGATGCGTTCATCCAGCTGGCACGCGGTGTCTATGGCACCAATGGCGAGCGCGTGCAGGTGAAGAACGAGATCAACCGCGTGGCCGGTTCGGCGCTGGTGGAAGAGAAGCAGTACCAGGGCGAGTAAGGCCGCTCAGCCGCATTCGAGCAGGTGGCGGAAGCGGAACAGGTCACCATCCCCGCGGATGCCGAGCTTGCGGTAGGCCGAGGTTTTCTGCGAGCTGATGGTGCTGGCCGAGCGCCCTGAGCGCAGGGCCATTTCACTGGTGCTGACGCCCTTCAGCACCAACCCGAGCACTTCACGCTCGCGCCGGCTCAGCGGCGTCAGCACCGGTGCAGATACCCGGCGTGTGCGTGGCAGCTTCAGCTCCTCGCGTAGTTCCGGTGGCACGAAGCGCCCTCCGCGAGCGACCACGTCAATGGCGCGCAGCAACGTCTCCGGTGGCATCGACTTTGACAGGAAGCCGCGCGCGCCGGCTCGCATCGCGGTGGTCACCGTACTGGCGTTGCAGTGCGCCGAGAGCACCAGCACCGGCAGCGCCGGCCAGCGCTGCGACAGCACGCGCAGCAGGGCCAATCCATCGCCCAGGTCGCCCATCGGCAGCGCATCGATCAGCAGCAGGTCGACACACCTCGGGCTGCGCTCCAGCAGCTGCAGCAGGTGCGCCTCGTTGGACAGGCTCACGCGCACCTGCACACCACTGTGTTGGCGGAGCAGAACTTCCACGCCCAACCGCAGTACCGGGTGCGGATCCAGCAGCGCCAGGCGTCGTGGCCGATCAGGCCGCAGGGGCGGGAGTGTCGGTGGCATCGCGGCCTGTCCAGGCAACATGGAACATCCACCGTAGGCCGGTGCCCGCAGCGGCGGAATCCAATTCCTTGCAATGCTCGGCCCGCGTGCGCCACCAGTCAGACGGCATTTTGTTTCGCGCCGCCACAAACGCAACAGGCCCGGCAAGAGCCGGGCCTGTCGAGACGCCTCCAGCGCGCAGGCGCGCCGGAACAGCAGTTACCAGCTGAAGCGCGGGCCGACGGTGTATTCCTTGTCGCCGTCGCGGTTCATCTTCAGTTCGCCGTTCAGGCCCCAGTTCTGGTTCAGCTTGATCTGGCCACCCAGGCGGCCGTACCACTGGCCTTCCGGATTCACGCCGTGCTTCTTGGCGTAGTCTTCGTAGCCAACCATGCCGTAGACCTCGGCGTGGGCGCCGAAGGCAGTGCGGATACCGGCTTCAGCGCTGTAGCCGTTGAAGTCCAGGCCATGCTTCTGGTCGAGCTTCTGGTAGGCAACGCGGGCAACGAAGTCGGTGCTCGGAGCGATTTCAACGTTGTAGCCGGCACCGATCTTCCACTGGTCCAGCTTGACGTTGGTGTGGTCGAATTCCTGACGGCTGTACTCACCGAAAGCGTGGAAGTTCGGCAGGAAGCCGTACGAACCCTTCACACCCCAACCGTCGGACTTGAACGCGTCGTTGTCGGTCTTGGCGTAGTCGGCTTCGGCGTAGTTGTAGGACAGGTTCTCAGCAGCCGAGGCGGTGAACGGCAGGGCGGCGGCCAGGGCCAGGGCAATCAGCGAATTCTTCATGGGGGTACACCTTTACTTTCTTATGGTGTGCAGCAGCGCCAGGGCGCCATCGCATCGGGAATGTAAATTCTCCGTTATTCGCCACAACGCTCCCTGAAAACAGCAGCCTTCGCATTGCTGAATTTTTTGGCTTGATTCAGGCTGCGTCTGGCATACGCGCGCGGCGCGCGTGCATTCGAGTTCCGCTGACCCTTGCAACAGGAGGTTGCCTTGCACGTGCCTGCTCCGCTGCGGTTCCCGCTCTGCGCTGTCGTCCTCGCCTTCATCGGCGGGTGTTCCACTGTATCGGCTCAGCCACTGCAGCCTTCTGATTACCAGCGCGCCGAGCGCGTGCACGACAGCCACCTGCGCGGTGCATTGCGCAATGCCTCGGTCGTGCCGAACTGGCTGGCCGATGGCCGCTTCTGGTATGAGCGCGAGGATGCACGCGGTCGACGCCAGGCGGTACTGGTCGACCCGCTACAGGCCACGGGCGAGGTCCTGTTCGAGCCCGCCGCACTGGACAGCGCGGTGGCGCCCTTCGGTGCCAGCGGGCCACGCCTGCGACTGGCCAGCGTGCAGGCAACCGACGATGGCCTGCGCCTGCGATTCAGCGGCGAGGCGCCGATCGATTGCCGGTGGCCGCGCTGGCAATGCGCGCCGTCGCAGGATGCGATGCCGCCGGCAGATGCGTTGCTTTCGCCCGCTGGCGATGCCTGGCTGCAGGTGCGCGACCACAATCTGTGGCTGCAGTCGCCCGGAACGGCAGCACGGGCACTGACCACCGGCGGCGAACCCGGTCATGGTTATGGCGTACTGCCGGACTTCACCCTCCGCGGCATTCCGCGCCGCCAGGGCCGGATGCCGGTGCGGCCGTTTGCGGTCGGCTGGTCACCGGATGGCCGCTACGTGGCCGGCATCCGCTACGACGAGCGTGCGCTGCAGGACTACCCCTATCTGGAAAGCACGCCGGCCAACAGCGCGCGCCCACGCGTGCACACCGTGAAGCTGGGGGTACTGGGCGATGCACAGCAGGTGCGCGACAGCCTGTACATCGTCGATGTACGCAGCGGCCGGCAGCAGGACATCACCCTGCCCGAGGGCTGGAACATCCTGAGCGAGGCGGGCATCCTGGGCTGGGACGGTGGCCGGTTGTACGCCGCGATGGCGCACTTCGGCATGCCACGGCGCCTGCGCCTGGTAGAGATCGACGCCGGCAGCGGTGCGCTGCGCACCGTGCTGGAGGAGTCCAGTGATACCCGCCTGCAGCTCAACGTGTATTCCTACAACCGGCCAGCGGTGGCAATCCTGCCCGGCCGGGACACCGCCGTGTGGTTCTCGCAGCGCGATGGCTGGGGCCATCTGTACCGGGTGCGCCTGTCCGACGGCAAGGTGATGGGCCAGCTCACCGGCGGCCGGTGGGCGGTGCGGGACCTGCTCGGCGTGGACAGCGCAGGCGATTGGGCATACTTCAGTGCCGGCGGTGTCGAGGGCGGCGATCCCTACGTGCGTGGCCTGTACCGGGTACCGCTGCACGGCGGAGCGGTGCAGCGCCTGGCCGCCGATGGCGACGACCACCTGGTTGATGCGGGCACCGGCATGCTGTTCGGTGGACGTGCACCGCAAGCGCTGTCACCCGGCGGTGGCTACCTGGTGGATACGGTGTCCAGCCTCACGCAGCCGCCACGCACGGTGCTGCGCGCCAGCGACGATGGCCGCGAAGTGATGTTGCTGGAGGCTGCGGATACGCAGGCGGTCGTCACTGCTGGCTGGCGGCCGCCACGGCGCGAGCGGCTGCTGGCCGCCGACGGGCGCACGCCGATCTTCGCCACCATCTACCTGCCCCGCGACTATCGCGATGACGGCAGCTTCCCGGTGATCGACGCGATGTACGGCGGTGCTTTCATCAGCAATGCGCCGGTCACCTATGCCGAAGCGGTCTCGGCGCAGAACCCGGTATCCCGCGCCAGCCTCGCCGAGCTCGGCTTCGTGGTGGTCAGCATCGATGCCCGCGGCACCGGCGGCCGCGACAAGGCATTCCATGACAGCAGCTTCCTGCACGGCGCCGATGTACAGCTCGATGACCATGTGGCCGCACTGCGCCAGCTGGGCGAACGCTACCAGGGTATCGATCTGCAGCGGGTCGGCATCTATGGGCATTCGTTCGGCGGCTACAGCGCGGCGCGTGCCCTGCTGCGCTACCCCGCGTTCTACAGGGTGGCCGTGGCCTCGGCCGGCAGCCACAATTTCCAGGGCATGTACGGCGGCGCCCTGCACGGCATGGACCGGCTGTTCGGTGGCGTGGTGCCAGCTACAGCCATGGCCGATGGCGTGCCGGCCCCCTTTGCCGGTCTCGACAATGCGGCGCTGGCCAGCAACCTGCGCGGGCATCTGCTGCTGGTCTATGGCGAACTGGACGAGAACGCGCCACCCGCGCTGACCCTGCAGCTGGCCGCGGCCCTGAACAAGGCCCAGCGTCGCTACGACCTGCTGTACCTGGCTCGACAGGACCACGAACTGTTCCGCAACGACGCCACCTATACGCACCACATGTGGGACTACTTCGTGCGCCACCTGGCCGGCCAGCAGCCACCGGATACGGCGCTGGCCCCGCTCCCGGGTGGCCCAGGCTGAACAGGCGTACGCGGGATGTCGATCCCCGCCGCGCTGGTTCGTCGTGTATTTGAAGGCCGTGCATGTGGCACGGTCCATCCGGAGGCTGGCAATGAGCTACATCGATGGTTTCGTCCTGGCGGTTCCCACCGCCAACAAGGAGAAGTTCCTCGCCCATGCACGCACAGGAGATCCGGTCTTCATCGAGTACGGCGCACTGCGCGTGGTGGAGTGCTGGGGCGATGACGTGCCGCACGGCAAGACCACCGATTTCTTCGGCGCGGTGAAAGCCACGCCGGACGAGACGGTGGTGTTTTCCTGGATCGAATGGCCCGACAAATCGACCCGCGACGCCGGTATGAAGAAGATGATGGAAGACCCGCGGTTTGATCCAACGAAGAATCCGATGCCGTTTGACGGTGCGCGGATGATCTACGGCGGCTTCGTGCCGATCTACGAGCTGACCCGCTGAACCCGGCGGACGTGCTCAGCGCGCGTCCGTTTCATCGCTGGCAGCGGCATGGCCGGCGCCCAATGCGGCGCCGGCACCGAGGCCCATGCCGCCCATGCCAGCGCCCATTCCGCCGCCCCCACCTCCGCCACCACCCGCACGGCCGCCCTTGGCATCGCCATCGTTGCGCCCCTTGCCGCCACCACTGGCAGTGGGGCGGGTCGGCCCCTGCGGCGGAATCCGCAGGTCGGGAGGAATCGGCGCCAGGTCCAGCGCTTCGCGCACGAAGTCGCGCAGCGAGACCACCAGTTCGTGGGTATGCACCGGTCGCCCCTGTGCCAGTTCGTTGGCAGCGCGCGCGGCCAGCCGCACCTGTTCGTCGGTGCCCAGCAACAGGATGTCCGAGAGCGCGGCCTCGACCGCATCGCGGATGCGGCGCGTTCGATCTGAACGCGGTTCGGCGATGCCTTCGGCCGCTTCGCGCTGGCGCAGATCACGGCGATGGCTGGGATCCACGCCCAGTTCACCAGTGAATGAACCGCCCAGGGTCTTGTAGGCCGCCATCAGTGTGCGCAGCCGCTCGTTGATCTGCCGGTTCTCGCGCTCGCGACGCTGCTGCAGGGTCTGCATCACCAGCAGGCGGATGCCCACGCCCAGCAGGGTGATCAGGACCAGGCCGGCCAACGTGGACAGCACGCCCTGCCAGGAACTGAAATCGATACCGCGCATGCTGGGGCTCCGGCGGGAAGAATCTGCATCTTGCCCCAGACCGCGCCCCGAAAACGCGAAAGGCCCCACCACCCGGTGGGCGGCAGGGCCTTCGGTCACGGCGCGATTACTTGCGCTTGGCGACCTTGCGCACGGCCTTGGCCGGGGCCTTCCTGGCAACAGCCTTCTTGGCCGGAGCCTTCTTGGCGGCGACCTTCTTCAGCGGTGCAGCCTTCTTGGCGACGACCTTCTTGGTCGAAGCGACCTTCTTGCCGACAGCCTTCTTGGCAGCAGTGGTCTTCCTGGCAACGGCCTTCTTGGCGACGGCAGCCTTCTTGCCGACAACCTTCTTGGCGGCGGCGGTCTTCTTGGTGGCGACCTTCCTGGTGGCGGCAACCTTCTTGCCGACAACCTTCTTCGCAGCCACTGCCTTCTTGCCGGCAACCTTCTTGGCGGCGACGGTCTTCTTGGCCACAGCCTTCTTGGCGGTGGCGACCTTCTTGCCAACCACCTTCTTGGCGGCCGTGGTCTTCTTGGCAACGGTCTTCTTCGCGACAGCAGCCTTCTTGGTGGCGGCCTTCTTCACGGTGGCGACCTTCTTGCCGGCAGCCTTGGTGGCGGCCTTGGCGGTCTTCTTGGCAGCGGCGGCCTTCTTGGTCACGGCCTTGCCCGCAGCCGCCTTCTTCTTCGCCACTTCCTTCTTCAGGGCAGCAGCTTCGGCCTTGGCATTCTTCTTGGCCGCTTCCAGCTTCTTCTTGGCGTTGGCAACCGTCTTGCCGACCGACTTGGCAGCCTTCTCGGCCTTCTTGGCAACGGTCTTCTCGACCTTGGCCACGGCCTTCTTGGCCTTGGCAACGCGGGTACCGGCAGCCTTGCTGGCGCGCTTGACGGTCTTCTTGACCGACTTCACTGCGTCTTCGGCGGCGTGGGCGATGGTCTCGCCGACGTTGGTGGCGGTTTCTTTCACGTTCTCGACAGCGTCGGTCACGACCGACACACCATTACCGTTGCTCATGTTGCCCTCCTGCGGGCCTTAAGTATCAAAACGGGGCGATGCTATACCGACATTGACGATCGTGGAACGGGGCATGTGCCAGCAATCGCATCTGTTGCGACGCCGATGGTGTACGCAGCAGCCCTAGTTGCCACCTGCGGTTCGCAGCAAACCCCTTTTTTTCAGTGCTGCGCCACGCGAACCCAGCATTGTCTGGCCGTCGTCGCGCGCACGTGCACGGATGCAGCGTCCGGCATCCGTCGTGGCGCATTGCGGCACCCGCCTGCGCGGAACTGCGCAAGCATCCGCCTGTGCCAGTGCGGCGCGCGTTGGCCTTGAGTGGCGCACCCATCACCTGCCCGGGTGTCGCCACAGCCGCGTTTTTGGCCCCCGCGCTCCTCCTTCGAGGCCCCCGTTTTCATGGCGCATTTATCCAGATCGCGACACACTCATTCAGCCTTGTTTTACCGTAGGCCCGAACAGCCCCCACCCACGCCAGCGAACCGACTCCCATGCGACCGCTTCCCACCCTGCTCACGCTCGCAATCGCCGCCGCCTTCGGTGGCTTCGTTGCCACCGGCATCAATGCCCACCTGGACAACCGTGCCGACGCCGCGCCGCTGCCGGCGGTCCTGCCGACCACCGCAGCGTTGCCGGCCTCGGTGGCCGGACAGGCGGTACCGTCACTGGCACCGATGCTGGAGAAGGCGATGCCGGCGGTGGTCAGCGTCAACACCAAGCAGGTGGTTCGCGTACGCAATCCCTTCTTCAACGACCCGTTCTTCCGCCGCCTGTTCCCGGACATCCCGCAGGAACGCATCAACGAATCGCTCGGCTCCGGCGTGATCATCGACGCCAAGGAAGGCCTGGTACTGACCAACCACCATGTCATCGAGAACGCCGATGACGTGCAGGTGACACTGGCCGACGGGCGCACGGTCAAGGCCCAGTTCCTGGGTTCAGACCGCGATACCGACATCGCCCTGATCCGCATTCCGGCGCAGAACCTCACCGACATCAAGCTGGGCAACAGCGACCAGCTGCGGGTCGGCGACTTCGTCGTGGCCATCGGCAACCCGTTCGGCTTCAGCCAGACGGTCACGTCCGGCATCGTCTCGGCGGTGGGCCGCAGCGGCATCCGCGGGCTGGGCTACCAGAACTTCATCCAGACCGATGCGTCGATCAATCCCGGCAATTCCGGTGGTGCACTGGTCGACCTGCAGGGGCAGCTGGTCGGCATCAATACCGCCAGCTTCAACCCGCAGGGCAGCATGGCCGGCAACATCGGCCTGGGCCTGGCGATTCCATCGAACCTGGCGCGCAGCGTGGTCGACCAGCTGGTCAAGCACGGCGTGGTGGTGCGCGGCACGCTGGGGGTGGAAAGCCAGAACCTGACCGCGCAGATTGCGCAGGGACTGGGCCTGGCCGAAACACGTGGTGCGCTGATCACCCGCGTGCTGGCCGGCTCGGCCGCTGCCGCAGCCGGGCTGAAGCCGGGCGACGTGGTGGTCTCGGCCAACGGCCAACGCGTGGACAGCGCCGAAGCCCTGCACAACGTGGAAGGCCTGGCCGCCGTCGGCAGCCCGATGACGCTGGACGTCCGCCGCGAAGGCAAGCCCGTGCAGATCAAGGCAACGCTGAAGGAACAGGCACGTGCGGTCACCGGCGAGAGCCTGGACCCGCGGCTGACCGGCGCCACCTTCGTCGACCTGCCCGAGTCGCTGCGGCAGTCGGGGGTCGGCGGCGTGCTGGTCAGCGAGGTCAAGCGCGGCAGCCGCGCGGCCAGCAACGGCCTGCAGCAGGGCGACATCATCACCGACGCCACCGTGGGTGAATTCGCCGACCTGGCCAGCTGGCGTGCCAATTTCCAGCAACGCCCGCCGACCCTGGTGGTGCGCGTGCTGCGCAACAATGGCCAGCAGCAGGGCCAGCTCGTGATGCGCTGATCGCCCTGCCGTAACACCCCCTATACCCCGGCAATGCTATTGCTGTCAGTCCAGGTCGGCACCGCCGACGCCCGTTCCCCCATCGCAACAGGAGTGATTCGATGAGCCCCACCAATACCGAGAACCTGAAGGAACACCTGGGTGAAGCCGGTTCCCATCTGAAGCAGGCCGCCACGGCCGCCGGCGGTGCGATCAAGGGCGCAACCGGTGCCGCGACCGACGAACTGCGGATCGGCAAGGCCAACGTCAAGGCTGAACTGTCCGACAGCGCGCTGTCCGGCCTAGCCGCCGCCGAGTTCGGCGGGGCCGCTGCCAAGGAACAGGTCGATGCACTGATGGACAAGGGCAAGGACCTGATCGACAGCGCCGCCGAGCTGATCCGCGAACGTCCGCTGGCCTCGTTCGGCGTGGCCTTCGCTGCCGGCTGGATCATCGCCAAGCTGGCCCGCGGCAGCAGCGACAAGTAAGCCGCGGCGTGAGCGAAGACAACGCGCAAGCCCCTGATCCGGCGGCCACCCCGCCGCTGGATGAGAGCATCCGCCAGGTCGGCGCGGCCGGTCGTGCCGCTGCCGATTCGGCCAAGCACTCGCTGCGTTCGCTGCGCCGGCTGGCCTCGGCCGACTTCGCGCTGGCTCGCAGCGCATTCGGCCGTGCACTGGCCTGGGCCGGGGTAGCGATCGTGTTCGGTGCGTCGGCCTGGCTGCTGATGGCCGCCACCCTCATCGCCCTGCTGCAAAGCTGGGGCCTGAGCTGGCTGCAGGCCCTGCTGATCACCTCGCTGCTGAGCCTGGCCGTCACCGGTTATGCGATCTGGCGGGTGTCCTACTTCTTCCACCACACCGGCATGCACGCCACCCGGCGCCAGCTGTCCCGCCTGGGCCTGTTCGACGAGCCCAGCGAAGACGACCCCGATGCCGATGTGCAGCTGCCAGAGGGCAAGCCATGAAGTTCGGTGCGCTGCAGCGGCGGGTGAAGCGCTGCGAACAGGTGGTGACCGTGCGTCTGGTCGAGACCCAGGACCACTGGTCCACGCTCAGCCAGGTCTGGCGCCAGGGCTGGTCGCCACTACGCATCGTGGTAGTGGGCCTGGCCGGTGGCTTCATTGCCGGCAAGCTGGAAATGCCGGGCAAGGTCAACGGTGCGCGCTGGCTGCAGATGGTGGGTTCAGTGTCGAACCTGTTCGCCAGTGCGCAGGCAGCGTTCGCCACGGCGATGGCGGCGCAGGCTGCGGCTACCGCCGACGATGCGGCCGAAGAAGCCGACAACGCCAGCGAACAGGCACAGGCGGCCGCATCGGCATCAACCGCACGGCCCGCGCCAGCGCCGGCGCCACGGCCCGCCGCAGAACCGGAGCCGCGCGAACCGCGCCCGGCCGAAGCCGCCACCGAACTGTCCGAACGTTGATCCATGGAATCCGCCGCGCCGATCGCGGCCGGCGGATAATGCGCTCCCCTTTCCGGCTGATGCGTCGATGAGCGAGTCCTCCCTGTCCCTGTCACCAGCCGATCCGCAGGACCCGGAGGCACCGCTGCCGCCTCCGTCTCGCCCACGCGGGCCGATGTCGCTGGTGGTGCTGGCGACCCTGGCGGTGGGCTACACGCTGTGGGCTGCGCAGGACATCATCCTGCCGGTGCTGCTGGCGATGTTCTTCGCACTGGTCGGCAACCCGATCCTGCGCCTGCTGCAGAAACTGTGGATTCCGCGCGCGCTGGGGGCGCTGCTGATTCTCGGCGCCGGCCTGGGCGTGACCGGTTCGCTGGCGGTGCAATTGATCGGCCCGGCGATGGAATGGGCGCAGGAAGCCCCGCAGCAGCTGCGCAAGGTCGCCCGCCAGGTGCAGGACCTGACCAAGCCGGTGCAGCAGGCCAACCAGGCGGCGGAGAACTTCGCGCGCGTCGCCGGCGGCGACAGCAACCACAAGGTGCAGGTGATCCGCACCCAGCTCGACGACCCGTACCGCATGCTGACCCGCGCGCCACGGCTTGCCGCCTCGGTGCTGGCCGTGGTGCTGCTGACCCTGTTCTTCATGATCTATGGGCAGAGCCTGCAGCGCGCGGCAATCGCGCTGTTCCCGAACCGCCAGCAGCAGCGCTTCACCACCGACATCCTGCGGTCGATCGAGCGCGAGGTCTCGCGCTACGTGCTGACCATCAGCGTGATCAACACCCTGGTCGGGCTGGTGTTCGCAGGCGTGCTGATGCTGCTCGGCATCGGCCTGCAGGAGGCGCTGCTGTGGGGCACGGTGGCCGCGCTGCTGAATTTTGCCCCGTACGTCGGCCCGCTGATCGGCGTGGCACTGATGCTGCTGATGGGCTTCGTGGAATTCCGCGACCCGCTGCAGGCGCTGCTGCCGGCGGCCGCGTACCTGGCCCTGCACACTCTGGAAGGGCAGATGGTGACCCCGATCGTGCTGGGCCGGCGCATGAAGCTGTCGCCGCTGGTGCTGATCCTGGCGCTGATGGTGTTCGGCTGGGCCTGGGGCATGATCGGCCTGCTGCTGGCGGTGCCGCTGCTGGTCTGCATCAAGCTGGTGCTGGCACGGCTGGACGGCATGCAGGGCTGGGCACGGCTGCTGGAATGAAAGCCCGCGCGGGCAGGCGTAGAATGGCGGGGTGAATTTCCCCGTCCAAGCCATCACCCTCGACCTTGACGACACGCTGTGGCCGTTCGCTCCGATCGGCGCCCGCATCGACCTGGTCCTGCACGAGTGGATGCGTGAACACAGCCCCGCCACCGCCGCGATGTATCCGGTAGCGGCGATGCGCGAACTGCGCGAGCGCCTGTACCACGCCCATCCGCACCTCCACCACGACCTGAGCGCGCTGCGTCGGCTGACCCTTCACGAAGCGCTGCACGCCAGTGGCGCCAGCCTCGATCTGCTGGAGCCAGCGTACGAAGCGTTCTACGCCGCGCGCAATCAGGTCGAGTGCTATCCCGATGCGATCGATGCGCTGGCGCGGATTGCCGCGCGGGTGCCGGTGGCAGCGCTGAGCAACGGCAACGCCGATCTGGAGCGGATCGGCCTGGCGCATCATTTCGCCTTCCAGCTGGGCGCGCGCGAACACGGCGCGGCCAAGCCGGAGGCAAGCATTTTCCACGCCGCCTGCACCCGACTGGGTGTGGCGCCGGCACAGGTACTGCATGTCGGCGACCACGCCGAAATGGACGTGGCCGGGGCGATCGCCGCCGGCCTGCGCGGGTGCTGGATCAACCGCGAAGCAGCCACCTGGACCCATCCGAAACTGCAGCCGGACCTGCAGTTCGACACCCTCACCGGCCTGGCCGACTGGTTGGACGCCAACCTCGACGCCGCCGCATCCCGGAGTACCTGACGCATGAGCGAGATCACTGGTTTCACCGCCGACACCACCGCGGCGCTGCCGCTGTACGTGCTGGACCGCGAGCAGTTCGCCGCCTGGAAGGACGGCCAACCGGCCGCCACCCAGGCCTGGCTGGCCTCGCAGGGTTTCACTGCCGGTGCGCACAGCGTGGCCCTGCTGCCCGGCAGTGAGGGCCTGGCCGGCGCGGTGATCGGTGTCGGTGATCGCGCCGATGCCTACAGCTATGCGCATGCGCCGCACGCGCTGCCGGAAGGCAGTGTCTGGCAGCTGGCCAATGAACTGCCTGCCGCCGAACAGGCGCTGCTGCAGCTGGGCTGGGGCTTGGGCAGCTACCGCTTCGACCGTTACCGCAAGCGCAACCGCGCCCCGGCGCAGCTGGTGGCCGCACCGTCCGGCGAAGTGGCCGACCTGATCGCCGCCAGCCTGCGCGTGCGCGACTGGGTCAACACCCCGACCGAAGACATGGGGCCGCAGCAGCTGGAAGACGCCGCGCGTGCACTGGCCGATGCACATGGTGCGCAGGTCGAGGCGATCACCGGCGATGAACTGCTGAAGCAGAACTTCCCGGCCATCCACGCCGTGGGCCGCGCTTCGCACCGTGCGCCGCGCCTGGTGGTGCTGCGCTGGGGCAAGGAAACCGACCCGGCACTGGTGCTGGTCGGCAAGGGCGTGTGCTTTGATACCGGCGGCCTGGACATCAAGCCGGCCGACGGCATGCGCAACATGAAGAAGGACATGGGTGGCGCCGCGCATGCGCTGGCCCTGGCCGGCCTGGTGATGGCGCGCGGACTGCCGGTGCGCCTGACGCTGCTGGTGCCGGCGGTGGAAAATGCGATCGGTCCGGATGCGTTCCGCCCGGGCGAAGTGATCGCCACCCGCAAGGGCCTGAGCGTGGAGATCGACAACACCGATGCCGAAGGCCGCGTGATCCTGTGCGATGCGCTGACCTTCGCCGGTGAGCAGAAGCCGGACCTTGTGCTGGATTTCGCCACTCTTACCGGTGCCGCACGCATCGCGCTGGGTCCGGATCTGCCGGCGCTCTTCAGCAACGACGACACGGTGGCACAGCAGTGGCTGCAGGCCGGCGACGCAACCCGTGACCCGGTCTGGCGCATGCCGCTGTGGCGGCCCTACCTGCGCTATCTGAGCAGCGGCATTGCCGACCTGGCCAATGCCGGTTCGCGCATGGCCGGCTCGGTGACCGCCGCGCTGTACCTGGAGCGCTTCCTCGAAGACGGCCAGCGCTGGGCGCACCTGGACGTGTACGCCTGGAACGACGGTGAACGCCCGGGCCGTCCGGCCGGTGGCGAAGCGCTGGCGCTGCGCTCGGCGTGGGCGATGTTGAAGGCGCGTTACAGCTGATCGGGTGGGTGCCGGCCTTGGTCGGCACGCCGTCCCCGGCAAACTTGACGAAAATTTGAATACCGGGCCTGGAAGGGTTCTGCGAGGATGTGTGGGTCGACCACCCACACGCTCCGTGAAGGCAGGACTCCGACCATGTCGCTCTTTGGCTACACCCGTGCCGGCCAGACGCCGGGCGCACCGCGCAAGCATTCCCCCCTGCTCTGGATCGCGCTGATCGCGCTCATCCTGGGTACCGTGGCGCTGGCCTTCGCCTGGCTGGCCGGCTGGATGGGCGACCGCCTCACCGCGCAGCGCTTCACCGACACCATCGAGGCCACCGGCCCGGCCCATCCGGGCTTCCGCCGTGCACACAGCAAGGGCGTCTGCGTAAGCGGCTGGTTCGAACCCAGCGCGCAGGCCCCTACCCTGTCCAGTGCCCGGGTGTTCTCGCAGACGCGTGTGCCGGTGATGGGCCGCCTGTCGATCGGTGGCGGCGACCCCTACGGCGCCGACAACACCGCACGCGTGCGCAGCCTGGCGGTGCAGATGGTCAGCGATGATGGCCAGGAATGGCGCATGGCGATGAACAGCTTCCCGTTCTTCGCGGTACCCACGGCCGAGGCGTTCTACGAGCAGACCCGCGCCTCGATTCCCGACCCGGCCACCGGCAAGCCGGACCCGCAGAAGATGGCGGCAGTGCTGGCGAAATACCCCAGTGCGCAGGCGTTCCAGCAGTGGGCGAAGACAGCGCCATGGACCAGCAGCTGGGCCGACACCACTTTCAACAGCGTCAACAGTTTCTGGTTCACCAATGCGCAGGGCCAGAAGCGTGCGGTGCGCTGGCGCTGGCAGCCGCTGGCGCCGGTGGTGGAGATGGATGCGGAAGCGCGCAAGCAGGCCAGCGTCGATTTCCTCAGCCAGGAACTGCAGCAGCGCCTGGCCCGCGGCCCGGTACGCTGGAACCTGGTCGTGACCACCGCCGAGCCCGGCGATGCCATCGATGATCCGTCGGTACCGTGGCCCGAGTCGCGTGACCAGGTAGTGGCGGGCGTGCTCAGCCTGGATCGCATGCAATCGCAGGAACAGGGCGCCTGCGGCCAGATCAATTTCGATCCGCTGATCCTGCCCAGTGGGGTGCGCGGCAGTAATGATCCGATCCTGGCGGCCCGCTCGGCGGTGTACTCGCAGTCCTTCAACCGCCGTGAACGCGAGCGCGCCAGCGGCAACGTCGAACAACCGAAGGAGGCCGCACGATGAGCACCGGCAACGGCCACTTCAACCTGCTGGCGCGGGTGCTGCACTGGTCCATGGCGCTGATGATCGTCGCCATGCTGTTCATCGGCGTGACCATGGTCGCCTCGCTGCACCTGCGTCCCGCGCTGATCGACCTGCACCGCCCACTGGGCATCGCGATCCTGTTGCTGGCGCTGCTGCGCCTGTACAACCGGCTGCGCCATCGCCCACCGGCGCTGCCTGCCGACCTGCCGGTCTGGCAGGGGGTAGCGGCCAAGGCCTCGCACTGGATGCTGTACGCGCTGATGCTGGCGATGCCGTTGATCGGCTGGGCGATGCTGTCGGCCGGCGGATACCCGATCGTGTTGTGGGGAGGGCTGCACCTGCCGCCGATCGTGCCGCACACCCCGGCGTTGTATGCCGCCTTGCGCAATGCGCACAGCCTGTTGGCGTATGTGCTGTTCGCTACGGTGCTGATGCATGTGGGTGCGGCGTTGTTCCACCTGTGGGTGCGGCGGGACGGGGTGTTCCAGGCGATGGCGCGCGGGAAGGAGTGATGATCGGGTTCGCCGGGAGTTCCCGGCGGATCGTTTCCGCGACCGCGGGGGATGTCACTTTTCTTTTCGCGCGAAAAGAAAAGTAACCAAAAGAAACGCGCCGCCAGAGCGCGAGCCGGTGCTGCGCACCGGTGCCCTGTGCTTCTCGGTGAATCAGGGGACGGCGCCGAACTC
>NZ_KV791410.1:0-15957 GCF_001807895.1 Stenotrophomonas sp. HMSC10F07 | reverse complement strand
CCCCTGATTCCCCTGCGATGCTCGGCTCGCTCAAGGCGGACCCAACATCAAGAGCGACAGCTGCACCCAGTAGATCCACGCCATGCGTGGATGCTCTTGCTGTTGATCTTGACCTTCAAGTCCGCCTTGAGCGAGCCGAGCACCGCAGGTCCGGCGAGGGCGAAGAGGTGCGGGTGTCTGAGCGCAGCGAGTTCCCGCACCGTCCCTCGACGGGCCGAGGAGCGCAGGGCACCGGTGCGCAGCACCGGCTCGCGGCCGGCGGAACGTTTCTTTTGGTTACTTTTCTTTGCGTACAAAGAAAAGTAACGCCCATGAACAGTGAAGCACCTTCAGCACGCGCCACGTGCAGGAAGCCAGGCTCCTACCGCACCGGCACCGGAATATTGCAAAGGTCGATATGCCCCGCCGGGCGCTTGTAGAAATCATCCACGCGGTTGCGCCGCGCCTCCACCGTATCGACGAAGGTCTTCGAGTCGGTACGCAGTACCTGGATCGGTGTGCGCTCGGCCGCCGGCACGTCGCTGGCACGGCGGATCGACACGATCGGCGTGCGCAGCTTCGGGTCGGTGTAGAAGCCCATCGGCGCCGGTCCGCGCGGGGTCGCGCTGAGCAGTTCCATGCCCTTCAGCACGCGGCCGACCAGGGTGATGTTGCGGTCGAGCTGACGCGGTGACTGGCCGGTCACCACGTAGAGTTCGGCACCGATGCTGCTGTCCTCTTCGTTGCTGCGGCCGGCGCCCAGCATGCCGTAGCAATGTGCCAGCCAGGCCTTGCCGGCCTGCGGGTCCTGGCCGACCGGGAAGCCGTCGACGAAACCGGTCTGCGCGGCCCAGCCATCGCGATCCGGCAGCACGCTGACCTTCAGGCCAGCGCTGGCGCGCTCGAATTCAGCCGGCAGCTTGCGCGCGGCGCTGCCGAACGGCTTGGCCTTGGCCGCGTCATCGGCGTCGGCATCGCCGAACTGCACCACGAAGTTGTCCTGAGAGCGGTAGATGCTGGTGCCGTCCCAGAAGTGCTCGTGGGCGAAGGTCTGGATGTTGGCGACATGGCGCGGGGCGAACTGCGGCGCCAGCTCGATGATCACGCGCCCGGCCGGCAGGTCCATGTACAGCAGGTTGGCCGGGTCCGGCGTGCGCCAGTCGCTGGCCGGCGAGACGTCCAAGATCTGCTGCGGGCTGCGGTAGGGCGTGGCGGCGCTGGCCAGGGCGGGCAGCAGGCAGGCGAGGGCGAGGGCGGTCAGGGCAAGGCGACGGCGGTGCGGCATGGGAACCCCGGAACATGAACGAGGCCTCGATTCTGCGCGAGCAATTCGGTCACGCCAACCGGCAGAGTGACTAACGACACATCCGCTATACCGAACTTCGCACTACTGTGGACTTCAACGTAGTGGAGGACCGGCCATGTCCGAGGACGATGTCCACCTGAAGAAGTTCCAGAAGGAGCTCAGCGCCGGAACGGTGTCGCTGGCCCTGCTGGCGGTGCTGGCCCGGGCCGGGGAGCCGCTGTACGGCTACCTCATTGCCAAGGAGCTGGAGCGGGTGGGCGAGGGCGTGCTGAGCGGAAAGCAGAGCGCGCTGTACCCGGTGCTGCGCAACCTGGAGGGCGCCGGCCTGCTGGAAAGCCATGTGGAGCCGTCCAGCAGCGGGCCGCCGCGGCGCTACTACCGCATCAATGAACGTGGCCGCGAGGTGCTGGCGCAGTGGCGCCAAGCGTGGCAGGCCACCCGTGATTCCGTCGATTCCGTGTTGGAGGGGGTACCGCAATGAACGACCCGAGCCTGGCAGGCCGCGCCCTGCCGACCACCATTCCGCAGTACCTGGCGCAGCTGCGCGCTGCGCTGGAAGGTGCCGATCCGGCGATGGTGCAGGACGCGTTGTACGACGCCGAGGAATACCTGCGCTCGGAGCTGGCGGCGCAGCCCGGCCGCAGCGAGGCCGAGGTGATCGCCGATGTGGCCGGCAGCTATGGCGCGCCGGACGAAGTGGCCGACATCTACCGCGAGACCGAAGTGACGGTGAACCGCGCGCTGCGTACGCCGCGTGCGGATACCGCGCCGGTACTGCGTGCCGCCGCCGAAGCCAGTGGCGTCGAACCGGCCGCGCCGCCGCCGGCGCCGGTGCAACGCTCGCTGCTGGCGCGCTTCTTCGGCGTGGTGGCCGATCCGCATACCTATGGCGCGCTGTTCTACATGCTGCTGTCGCTGGCCACCGGCATTTTCTTCTTCACCTGGGTGGTGACCGGCCTGTCATTGTCGCTGGGCCTGCTGATCCTGATCATCGGCATTCCGCTGACCGTGCTGTTCTTCGGCTCGGTGCGCGGGCTGGCGCTGCTGGAAGGACGGCTGGTGGAAGCGCTGCTGGGCGAGCGCATGCCGCGCCGCCCGCGTTACACCGACCGCAGCCGCACCTGGCTGCAGCGCATCGGCGACATGTTCACCGATGGCCGTACCTGGCTGACCCTGCTGTACTTCGTGCTGATGCTGCCGCTGGGCGTGATCTACTTCACCATCGCGGTGACGCTGCTGTCGCTGTCGCTGGGGTTCATCTGGGCGCCGGTGGCCGCGCTGTTCAGCGGTGACATTCCGGGTGTCTACGTCGATGGCGTGAACGTGCTGCCGATGGCCGCCTCGCCGCTGGTGGGCATCGTGATCGCAGCTGTGGGCGTGCTGCTGCTGCTGTTGACGATGCACCTGGCACGGGGCATCGGCAAGCTGCACGGGCTGATTGCCAAGAACCTGCTGGTGCGGTTGTAACAGGCCAGGGGTCGGATCCCTGTTCGCAGAACAGGGCTCTGACCCCGGGTCCCATCATGCTGGGTCAGAGCCCTCTCCGTTGGAAAGGGATCCGACCCCACGGCGGGGAGTTACCCCGCCTTTCGCCGCAACGGAGTAACGTTGCTCTTCTTCTTCGTGGCCTTCGCCGCCGGTGCCTCGGCATGGGCAGCGAAGAAGTCGCGCACCTTCGGATACACCACCTCGCGCCAGCGACGGCCGCTGAAGATGCCGTAGTGGCCGGCGCCTTCGACGATGAAATGCTCGCGGCGGTCAGTAGCAATGCCGGTGCACAGCGCCTGCGCTGCTTCGGTCTGGCCAAGGCCGGCGATATCGTCCAGTTCGCCCTCGATGCTCAGCAGCGCGGTATCGCGGATCGCCGACGGGTCGACCTTCTCGCCGTTGACCACCCACTCGCCACGCGGCAGCAGGAAGTCCTGGAACACCACGCGGATGGTATCCAGGTAGTACTTGGCCGGCATGTCCAGCACCGCGTTGTACTCGTCGTAGAAGCGACGGTGCGCGTCGGCGTCTTCCAGGTCGCCCTTGACAAGGTCGGTGTAGAAATCCCAGTGCGAACTGAAGTGGCGGCTGGGGTTCATCGACAGGAAGCCGGCGTGCTGCAGGAAGCCCGGATACACGCGGCGGCCGGCGCCGGGATAGCTGGCCGGCACGGTGTGGATGACGTTGTTCTCGAACCACGAAAGCGGGTTCTGCGTGGCCAGGTTGTTCACCGCGGTCGGGCTGCAGCGCGCATCGATCGGGCCGCCCATCATCACCAGGGTGCGCGGTGTCGGCTCGCCACGGCTGGCCATCAGTGAAACCGCGGCCAGCACCGGTACCGTCGGCTGGCACACGCTGACCACGTGCAGGCGTTCGACGCCCAGATGGCGGATGAACTCCTGGATGTAGGCGATGTAGTCGTCCAGGCCGAACTCGCCTTCGTTGGCCGGCACCATGCGCGCGTCCACCCAATCGGTGACGTACACACGGTGGTCGCGCAGCAGCGTGCGCACCGTATCGCGCAGCAGCGTGGCGTGGTGCCCGGACAGCGGTGCCACCACCAGCACGAACGGCTGGTTGAGCATGGTGTGCAGCTGGTCGGCCTCATTGCTGTGGCGCTTGAAGCGCAGCAGCTTGCAGAACGGCTTGCTCACTTCCTCGTGCACGACGATCGGCACGCGCTCGCCGTCGACCTCGATTTCGTTGATGCCCCACTCGGGCTTCTCGTAATCCTTGCCGATGCGATGGAACAGCTCATTGACCGCCGCCAGGCGATCGGCGCCGGGCATCTGCGACCACCAGTGGCCCGGGTTGGCGAAGAATTTGGCGTTGGCCTGGGCCTGGTGCACCCAGGGGGCGAGCAGGTTGCGGGTCAGTTCGTGCAGTTGATAGAGCATGACGACCGAATATGTATGGTCATATGTTGCCGCGCAGCATATCCCATCCGGGTGTCCCGCAGGTTAAGTTGGCTGAAAATAATGAATCCGGATTCACATCCGTTCCAGCGCGGCGGCATCGCCTGCCAGGGCGGGGCCGAGCCAGCAGTGCGACCCTACCGGCTGCAGGCCGTGCCGGGCCAGCGTCCGCCGATACCAGCGTGCTGGGCGGGCCTGGAAGCCGTCGTGGTCGCCTTCGAACGCGTCCTCGGCGGCGAAGGTCTCCAGGAAGGCCACACCGCCGGTCAGCTCGGTCACGCCGGCCAGGCCGGCGCGCAGCTCGCGGTCGGGCACGTAGTGCATCACGTCCGAACACACCAGCAGGTCGACCGGCGCGCAGGGCCGCAGCCAGGCGAAATCGCCGAAGCTGGCCAAGTGCAGGTTGCGGGTGCGGCCATAGCGGCGCACAGCGTACTCGCTGCTGTCGAAGCCCAGGTATTCGACCTTCGGACGCAGCTTCAGCAGCGGTGCGCGCCAGGCGCCTTCGCCGCAGCCGATGTCCAGCACACTGCGGATCGGTCGTTCCAGGTAGTACTCGGCACTGGCCACGGCCAACGCGACCTTGCGCGCCAGGCGGGCGCTGCCGCCGATGTCGGCGCGGCGGTACCAGCGTTGGAAGTAGGCGGCGTCGTAGGTCTTGTCCATGGGGCGGTGCGCGATCGGGGAAAACGGCGCCTATCGTACGGTGTTGCGCCCCCGGGTGTGGTGGACCCGCAGTAGAGCCACGCCATGCATGGCTGTCCTGATGCGGCGATTGGACGCGGCAGCCACCCATGAGGTGGCTCTACTGCGACAATAGGCGCCCATCTACGCCAGCCGCCGGAGCGAGCGCATGCAGAGCTACTACTGGGTCAAGACCTTCCACATCGTGTTCGTGGTGGCGTGGATGGCCACGGTGTTCTACCTGCCGCGCATCCTGGTCAACCTGGCCGAGACCGCAGGCCAGCCGGCGGTGACCGAGCGCCTGCAGCTGATGGGCCTGCGCCTGTACCGTTTCGGCCACTCGATGTTCGGCCTGGCCTTTGTGCTGGGCCTGGTGCTGTGGCTGGGCTACAAGGTCATCCCGGATTTCCCGACCATGGTCGCGCCCGGTGGCGCTGGCTGGCTGCACGCCAAGCTGGGCCTGGTGGTGGTGCTGCTGGTGTATTTCAGCTGGATCGGCCGTCTGTTGAAGGGCGTGGCCAAGGGCAGGGCGCTGCCGTCGTCGCGCGCGCTGCGCTGGATCAACGAGATTCCGTTGCTGGCGTTCATTCCGATCGTGTGGCTGGTGCTGGCCAAGCCATTCTGACCGTCCGTTATCCGTAGAGCCATGCTTGGCTCTACGGGTTCGCGTGATTCTTCGCCAAAGCAGAGGCATCCACGCATGGCGTGGATCTACTGGGTGCAGCTGTGGCTTTTGATGTTCAGGTCCGCCATGAGCGAGCCGAGCATCGCAGGTGAAACAGGGGCGAAGAGGTGCCGATGTCTGAGCGCAGCGAGTTCGGCGCCGTCCCCTGATTCACCGAGAAGCGCAGGGAACCGGTGCATAGCACCGGTTCGCGTTCGGCGGCGTGTTCTTTGGTTACTTTCTTGCACGAGCAAGAAAGTAACAAGACGATGAATCAGGCCGCTTCGTACGTGCCGTAGCTGCGCAGGCGGGTGTAGCGCTGCTCCAGCAGCTGTTCGGTGGACAGCTTGTCCAGCGCGTCCAGTTCGTTCAGCAGCACGGCCTTCAGGCGCTTGGCCATCTGGGTCGGGTTGCGGTGGGCGCCGCCGGTGGGCTCGCGCACGACCTTGTCGACCAGGCCCAGGCTCTTCAGGCGCGGCGCGGTCAGGCCCAGCTGCTCGGCGGCTTCCTTGGCCTTGCCGGCGTCCTTCCACAGGATCGAGGCGCAGCCTTCCGGGGTGATGGTCGAGTACACCGCGTATTCCAGCATCACGGTGCGGTCGCCCACGCCCAGCGCCAGCGCGCCGCCGGAGCCGCCTTCACCGATCACGGTGCAGATGATCGGCACCTTCAGCTCGGCCATCTCGATCAGGTTGCGCGCGATCGCTTCGGACTGGCCGCGCGATTCGGCGTCGATACCCGGCCAGGCACCGGCGGTGTCGATCAGGGTCAGCACCGGCAGGCCGAAGCGCTCGGCCATCTTCATCAGGCGCAGCGCCTTGCGGTAGCCCTCCGGTTTGGGCATGCCGAAGTTGCGCTTGATCTTTTCCTTGGTGTCGCGACCCTTCTGGTGGCCGATCACCATTACCGCGCGGCCATTGATGCGGGCCAGGCCGCCCATGATCGCCTTGTCGTCGGCGAAGGCGCGGTCACCGGCCAGCTCCTGGAACTCATCGAACATGACGCGGATGTAGTCGGCGGTGTACGGACGCGACGGGTGCCGGGCCAGCTGCAGCACCTGCCACGAGGTCAGGTTGCGGAAGATCTGCGCGGTGCGCATGCGCAGCTTGTCCTGCAGCGCGTGCACTTCCGCCTCGACATTGACCGCCGGCCCGGCACTGGCGTTGCGCAGTTCCTGGATCTTGGCTTCCAGGTCGGCGATGGGTTGCTCGAAGTCGAGGTAGTTCGGATTCATCGGAAGCCGTCGTGTAAAGAAGGGGGCAATTCTAGCCGAATGCGTGCAAACCGCCCGTACGCCTTCGTCTGGAAGGCGACGGTAGCGCAGCCGGGCAGGCGGCGCCAGTCAGCTCAGGGCACCACCAGGGCGCTGCGGCCCATCAACTGGCTGCGCTGGGAAACGAAGTCGTTGTAGGCCTCGTTGGCCTCCCGGCCCAGGCCGCTGCCCAGGGTGGCAGTGGCCGAGGTGAAGGCCATCTGCGCAGCGAAGTCCTGCTTGCGCAGGGCCTTCTGTTCATCGGCGGTGGTGGCCTTCAGCCATCGCGCGTAGACCTCGCGAAGCGGCGCGGCATGCGCCTCGAAGGCCGGTGCCAGCGCCGGCAGGCTGGCCGGTGCCGGTTCAAGGCTGTATGCCGGGGCCACGTAGCCGGCCGGCTGTTCGCGCTTGAACGCGCCCGGCTCGCCCATGCCTTCCTCGACGTAGGCGATGAAATCCGGTGCCGTGAACACCTTGGCGACGATCTGGCCACCACTGGAATCGACGTGGGCGACCACCTTTTCCTTCGGGAACGGTTCGCGCACGCCGTAGGTCCAGGTCTTGTCGATGAACAGGTCGTGGTGCTTCTCGAAGGGGCCCTCGAAGTCGACGCCGCCCAGCTCGATGCCAGCCTTGCCGGTGCCGAAGTTCTTCAGCTTGCTCTCGTCGGTGACGTAGACCTCGCGTGCGATCACGTATTCGCTCAGGGTCGGGTTGATCAGGCCGCCACGACCGTCGACGTAGACGATGAAGCGCACCTCGCCGAGCGTGTCGGTATGCAGGCGATGCTCGCCAACGGCCAGCGAGACCGGGCGCGAGCCGTGCGCGGCCACCGGCAGGTCCTGGCCGTCGATGCTCAGCGCCAGCGGCGTGTCGGTCGGGTTGTCGATCTGGAACTCGATCTTCGACGGCGAGCAGGCGGCCAGCGCCAGTGCGGCAACGAACGGGAACAGCAGGGTCTTCATTGGCGATCGTCCTTGATGTCTGGAACGGGAAAACTGGAACACGAAGCAGCCAGCCTCAGCTGGCCCACGGCGGGCTGTAGCGCACCTTCAGCGTACGTACGGCGGGGTCGGCGCGCAGCGCCTCCATCAGCTTGGAATCGATGCGCACTGCGCTCTGCCCGGAGACATCCAGCATGCCGGCGACACCGCCGTGCGGACCCTTCAGCAGCAGGTCCAGGCGCAGCGGCGTCCGCCCCGGGCGATGGCGGTCGAGCAGGGCATTGATGCGCTCCCAGACCGGGCGCTGCTGGCGCAGGTCCAGGCGCAACGACAGCCGCGTGGCGTAGTTGGCGCAGACTTCGTCGAAGTCCCAGCACTGGCGGATGCGCAGTGCGTAGCCGCCGTTGAATTCGTCCTCGCGCAGGCCGCCCTTGACCACCAGGATGCGGTCCTTGGTCATCAGGTGGCCGAACTCGGCCATCGCATCGGAGAACGCGCTGCACTCCACGCGGCCGCGACCGTCCTCCAGCTGGATGAAGATCTGGCTCTCACCCTTGCGGCGCACGCCGACCACCTGGCCGGCCAGCACGGTCTGCACTTCCGGGCGCCAGCGCTTCTCGCCGCCGCCGCCGCCGCTGTTGGCGCTCCAGATCTTCTCCACCGAACCCAGGTCGTTGCCGACCAGGTCGCGCACATCGTCGCGCCAGGGATCGAACGGGTGGCCGCTGAGGTAGAAGCCCAGCGTGTCGCGCTCGCCGTTGAGGCGCTGCAGCAGCGGCCATTCTTCGGCTTCGGGCAGGTCCAGCTGGATCGACACGGTGCTCGGATCAGGCCCGCCAAACAGCGAATTCTGCCCGGACGCACGCTCGCGTGCCATCTGGTCGGTGGCCTTGATCACTTCCGGCAGCTGCAGCATCAGCGAGGCACGGTTGCGGCCGAGCTCATCGAGCGCGCCACAGTTGATCATCGCTTCCAGCGTGCGCCGGTTGAGCTTGGCCGAGCCGACGCGGGTGCAGAAGTCCAGCAGATCCTTGAACGGTCCGCCCTTCAGTCGTTCCTCGACCACCGCTTCGCAGGCGCCCTGGCCGACGCCCTTGATCGCGCCCAGGCCGTACTGGATCGTGTCCGGTGTGACCGCTTCGAACATGAAGGCCGACTGGTTCACCTTCGGCGGCAGCACGGTCAGGCCGAGGTTGCGCACCTCGTCGAGGAAGCCGACCACCTTGTCGGTGTTGTCCAGGTCCGAAGACAGCGTGGCCGCCATGAACTCGGCCGGGTAATGGCGCTTCAGCCAGGCGGTCTGGTAGCTGACCAGTGCGTATGCAGCGGCGTGCGACTTGTTGAAGCCATAGCCGGCGAACTTCTCCATCAGGTCGAAGATTTCGTCGGCCTTGGGGCCGTCGACGCCGCCCTTGGCTGCGCCTTCGCGGAAGATCTCGCGGTGCTTGGCCATTTCCGCCGGCACCTTCTTGCCCATCGCGCGTCGCAGCAGGTCAGCGCCGCCCAGCGAGTAGCCGCCGACGATCTGCGCCATCTGCATCACCTGCTCCTGGTACACCATGATGCCGTAGGTGTCCTTCAGGATCGCTTCGGTGCGCGGATCGGGATAGATGATCTCTTCCTGGCCGTGCTTGCGCGCGTTGAAGGAGGGAATCAGGTCCATCGGGCCGGGGCGATACAGCGACACCAGCGCGATCAGGTCTTCGAAGCGGTCGGGGCGCGCGTCCTTCAGCAGGCGGCGCATGCCCGAGGATTCGAACTGGAACACCGCGCCGGTGTTGCCGTTGGCGAAGATGTCCTTGTAGGTGGGCGCATCGTCGAGCGGGATCGCGGCAATGTCGACCGGCGGAATGCCCGCGCGTTCGTGGCGCTTGTTGATCGCCTTCACCGCCCAGTCGATGATGGTCAGCGTGCGCAGGCCGAGGAAGTCGAACTTCACCAGGCCCACTTCTTCCACGTCGTTCTTGTCGAACTGGGTGACCGGGTTCTTGCCGAGCCCATTTTCGTCGTGTTCTGCGTACAGCGGGCAGAACTCGCTCAGCGGCTCGGGCCCGATCACCACGCCACCGGCGTGCTTGCCGGCGTTGCGGGTCAGGTCTTCCAGCTGCAGCGCCAGGTCGATCAGGTCGCGGACATCGTCCTCGGTCTCGTAGCGCTGGATCAGTTCCGGCGAGGCCATTTCCGAGCTCGGGCCTTCCTTGCCCTTGCCCAGCGCATCCTTCAGGTGGATGCCCAGGATGTTGGGGATCAGCTTGGAAACGCCATCCACCAGGCCGTACGGGAACCCGAGCACGCGGCCGGAGTCGCGCACCACCGCCTTGGCGGCCATGGTGCCGTAGGTGATGATCTGGCTGACGCGCTCGCGCCCGTATTTGCGCGCGACGTAGTCGATCACTTCGTCGCGGCGGTCCATGCAGAAGTCGATGTCGAAGTCGGGCATCGACACGCGTTCGGGATTGAGGAATCGCTCGAACAGCAGGTTGTACGGCAGCGGGTCCAGGTCGGTGATCTTCAGCGCCCACGCCACCAGCGAACCGGCACCCGAACCACGGCCGGGACCGATCGGAATGCCCTGGTTCTTGCCCCACTGGATGAAGTCGGCCACGATCAGGAAGTAGCCAGGGAAGCCCATCTTGATGATGGTGTTGAGCTCGAACTCCAGGCGCTCGAAGTACTCCTCACGGGTCTTGCCCGGCGCCAGCGGATTCTTCTCCAAGCGCTCTTCCAGGCCGTCCCGCGACATCTTCTGGATCCAGGTGTCCAAGGTCTCGTCGTCGGGCACCGGGTAGTTGGGCAGGAAGTAGGTGCCCAGCCGCATCTCGATGTTGCAGCGCTCGGCCAGCGCCAGCGTGTTGTCGATCGCATCGGGGATGTCGGCGAACAGCGCGCACATCTCCTCGGCCGACTTCAGGTACTGCTGGTCGCTGTACTCGCGCGGACGCTTGGGATCGTCCAGCACGCGGCCGGTGGAAATGCACACGCGCGCTTCGTGCGCGCTGAAATCCGACGGCGACAGGAAGCGCACGTCATTGCTGGCGACCACCGGCAGGCCGCGCTGGCCAGCGGCCATCAGCGCGAACTGGTTGAAGGTTTCCTCGCCCTCGCGGCCGGTACGGGTCAGCTCCAGGTGCAGGCCATCGCCGAACACGCGCTGCCAGTCGGCCAGCTGCTGCTCGGCCAGTTCATGCTTGCCGTCCAGTGCCAGGCGCCCGGCCAGGCTCTGCCGTCCGGCCAGCGCGAACAGGTTGGCGTTGCCGGCCTTCAGCCAGTCCGGGTGGATGGCCACACCGCCTTCCGGGCGATGGCCTTCCATCCAGGCGCGGGTCAGCAACCGCGACAGGCTCAGGTAGCCCTCGCGGTCGCGGCACAGCAGGGTCATCCGCCACGGGTCCTGGCCTTCCTCGGCGATCAGCACGTCGGCACCGGCGATCGGCTTGATGCCCACGCCTTCGGCGGCCTTGTAGAACTTGACCAGGGCGAACAGGTTGTTGAGATCGGTCACCGCCAGCGCGGGCAGGCCGAGCTCCACCGAGCGCGACAGCAGGTTGGCCTGCTTGGCCTTCTTCGGGTCCGCCTGGTCCGGCTTGGCCGGCACGCGGATGGTCGAGTCCGCCAGCGAGAACTCGGTGTGGACGTGGAGATGTACGAAGCGGGAGTTGGACATGCCGGACCAGGTTGGAGCGCGCGGGCCCCGGGTGCTGACGGAGGTTCGTCGCCGGGGTCGGGAAGCGCTGGAATGCCCGGTCAGGGTAGCGAGGGCAGGGGGTTGCCACAAGGCTTGACAGGGGCACGGCGTGGCGCCGGATTCAGGCGTGCGGGAGGCCGCCTTCTGTAGCGCCGAGCCCATGCTCGGCTGTCCACAGCTGCCGAGCATGAGCTCGGCGCTACAACGCCAGCAGGCTCAGGCGATGGCCGCGACAGCCGGCGCTTCCAGGCACTCGCGCACCGGGGCGAAGCTGCGCCGGTGCTCCACGCAGGGGCCGTGCTCGCGCAGGGCGGCCAGGTGGGCCGGAGTGCCATAGCCCTTGTGCTGCTCGAACCCATACTGGGGGTGGCGGGCGTGCACGTCCTGCATGTAGCGATCGCGCGAGACCTTGGCCAGGATCGAGGCGGCCATGATCGCGCGGTCGATGCCATCGCCGCCGACCAGCGCCTGCGCCGGCAGTACCAGGCCCTTGGGCACCACGTTGCCGTCGATGCGGGCGAAGCCGGCCACGTGGGCGACCGCTGCAACGACGTCACGCATGCCCTGCAGGGTGGCCTGGTAGATGTTCAGGCGGTCGATGGTGTCCACGTCCACCAGCACCACATGCCAGGCCAGGGCGCGCTCGACGATGCGGTCATGCAGCTGCTCGCGGCGGGCAGCGGTCAACTGCTTGGAATCATCCAGGCCGTTGATCCGTGGCCGTGACGGATCGAATACCACCGCCGCCACCGCCACCGGCCCGGCCAGCGGGCCACGCCCGGCCTCGTCGACACCGGCGACCAGGCGCTCCGGCTCGACCACTGCCGTACCGTCGAACAGGGCCAGGCTTGCTGCTGCGGCGTGGCGGCGGCTCATGCCTGCGCCTGGTCGCGCATCAGCAGCTCGCCGACGGCATCGGCGGCACGCGCCGAGGCGTTGCGTCGCAGTCGCTCGTGCAGTCGCACATAAGTGTCCTGCAGGTCGATCACCCGCTGCGGGTGGTCGAACCACTGCTGGATGGCCGCGGCCAGCCTGTCCGGCGTGCAGTCGTGCTGCATCAGCTCCGGTGCCAGGTCCTGGCCGGCCAGGATGTTGGGCAGGGCGAAGCGGTCGACCTTGATCAGGCCAAGCGCTTTGACCAGTCGATAGGTCAGTTCGTTGACGCGGTAACCGACCACCATCGGCCGCTTCACCAGCATGGCTTCCAGGGTCGCGGTGCCGGAGGCCAGCACCACCACGTCGGCGGCGATCATCGCGTTGCGCGCCTGGCCGTCAAGCACGTGCGAGTAGGCCACCGGCAGCGCCGAGCGCGACAGCTGTTCTTCGATCAGCTGCCTGCAGGCTGGGTTGGCGGCAGGCACCACCACATGCAGGCCCGGAATGCGTTCGGAGACCTGCCAGGCGGCTTCGAAGAACGGCTCTCCCAGGCGCGAGATCTCGCCGAGGCGGCTGCCCGGCAACACCGCCAGCACCTTGGCCGAGGCCGGCAGGCCGAGCGCGGCGCGTGCTTCCTCGCGGTTGCCTTGCAGCGGAATGTCATCGGCCATCGGGTGGCCGACGAAGCGCGCGTCGATGCCGTGCCGGGCATAGATCGGCGGCTCCATCGGGAACAGGCACAGCACCAGGTCGGCGCTGCTGCCGATTTTCTCGGCGCGCTTTTCGCGCCAGGCCCAGACCGACGGGCTGACGTAATGCACGGTGCGCACGCCACGCTGCTTCAGCCAGCGCTCGATGCCCAGGTTGAAGTCGGGGGCGTCGATGCCGATGAACACGTCCGGCTGCCAGTCCAGCGCACGCTGGCGGAACGCCGAGCGCAGCTTGAGCAGGCGCGGCAGGTGGCGCAGCACTTCGGTCAGGCCCATCACCGCCAGCTCGCTGGCATCGTGCCAGGTCTGGCAGCCGGCGCTGCGCATTGCATCGCCGCCGATACCGGCGAACTCGGCATTCGGGAAGCGTGCCTTCAGTTCACGCACCAGGCCCGCACCGAGCAGGTCGCCGGAGGCTTCGCCGGCAACCAGCGCGATCCGCAACGGGCGCTCGCTGAGCACCCGCTGCGCGGGAACGCTGCCGGCCATCGAGGCCAGCGGGATCACCGCGGCGCCGGCCGGCGCCTGGCCGGTCGAGCTGCTCATCGCAGCAGGGGCCTCTCGGCGTGCTCGATGAAGTCCAGCATCGCCTTCACGTCGTCGCTGTCACGCGCCTGTTCGGTCAGCTGCACCTTGGCCTCTGCCAGCGGCAGGCCCGCGACGTACAGCGTGCGGTACGCACGCTTGATGGCCGAAATGCGGTCAGCGTCAAAGCCGCGCCGCTTCAGGCCTTCGCTGTTGATGCCACGCGGGCGTCCCAGCGAATCGGTGCCGACCATGGTGAACGGCGGTACGTCACCATTGGTCAGCGCGCCCATGCCGAGGAAGGCATGCGCGCCGATGCGGCAGAACTGGTGGGCACCGGCGAAGCCGCTGATGATCACGTAGTCGCCCACGGTCACATGGCCGGCCAGGGTGGTGTTGTTGGAGAACACGCAGAAGTTGCCGACATGGCAGTCGTGTGCCACGTGCGTGTAGGCCAGCATCCAGTTGTCGTTGCCGATGGTGGTGATGCCGCCGCCGCCGCCGGTGCCACGGTTGAGCGTGACGAACTCGCGGAACACGTTGCGATCGCCGATCACCAGTTCGGTGCGCTCGCCGCCGAACTTCTTGTCCTGCGGCTCGCCACCGATCGCGGCATGGCCGACGAAGCGGTTGTCGCGGCCGATCCGGGTCGGGCCGTGGATGCTGCAATGGGGGCCCACCACCGTGCCGGCACCGATTTCAACGTCGGGGCCGATCAGGGTGAAGGCGCCCACCTGGACATCGTCAGCCAGGCGTGCGGCCGGGTCGATGACGGCGGTGGGGTGGATCCGCGGTTCGTTGTCAGTCATTGCTGCCTCCAGTGGATCAGCCCTTGGCGCCGGCACACATGACCTCGGCCGACGCGACGACTTCGCCGTTGACCTTGGCTTCGCCGTAGTACCAGCCCATGTTGCGGATCAGGCGCTTCATCTGCACGTCCAGCATCAGCACGTCACCGGGCACGACCTGCTTGTTGAAGCGGGCGTTTTCCACCTTGACCATGTAGAACAGCTTGGACTGCGCATCGCGGCCGAGCGTGAGCTGGGTCATGACGCCGCCAGCCTGCGCCAGCGCTTCGATGATCAGCACCCCGGGCATGATCGGGCGGCCCGGGAAGTGGCCCTGGAAGAACGGCTCGTTGATGCTGACGTTCTTCTGCGCCAGGATCCGCTTGGCCTCGACGTCGAGTTCAAGCACCCGGTCCACCAGCAGGAACGGGTAGCGGTGCGGAAGCAGTTCCTGGATCTGGCAGACGTCGATCGGAAGCTGCAGCGAATCGTTCATTCTTTCTCCTTGCCAGCAGCCAGAACGCGGCGAGCCAATGCGTCCAGCTGCTTGAAGCGCGCGGCGTTCTTGCGCCACGTGCGGTTGTCGGTCAATGGGGTGCCGGACGAATACTCGCCCGGCTCATGGATGGAGTTGCGGACCACCGACTTGCCGGTGATCACGACCTTGTCGCAGATCTCGAGGTGGCCGACCACGCCAACGTGGCCGCCGAGCAGGCAGTAACGGCCGATCTTGGCGCTGCCGGCGATGCCGGTGCAGCCGGCAATGGCCGAGTGGGCGCCGATCTGCACGTTGTGGGCAATCTGCACCAGGTTGTCCAGGCGAACATCCTCGGCGAGGACGGTGTCTTCCAGCGCGCCACGATCAACACAGGTATTGGCGCCGATCTCGCAATCATCGCCGATGCGGACACCGCCGAGCTGCGGCACCTTGATCCACTTGCCAGCGTCCATGGCCAGGCCGAAGCCATCGGCGCCGAGTACGGCACCGGGATGCACGCGCACGCGCTTGCCCAGCGTGACCCGGGTGACCAGGGTCACGCGGGCGATCAGCTCACAGCCGGTATCCAGGCTGCAGTCCTCGCCGATCACGCTGCCGGTGCCGATGATGCAGTTCTCACCGACGACGCTGCGCGCACCGACCGAGACGAACGGGCCGATATGGGCGCTGGCGGCGACCTGGGCGCTGGGATCGATCACTGCGCTGGGATGGATGCCCGGCGGGCGGGTCGGCGCGATGTCGAACAGCGCGGCAATCTTGGCGAATGCGGTGTACGGGTCCTTGGCGACGAGCGCGGCGCCGGGGGCGGCCTCGACGTCATCGGCACGCAGGACCACCAGCGAAGCCCGGCTGTCGGCCAGCTGGACGCGATAGCGGGGGTTGGCAAGGAAGGTCAGCTGGCCAGGACCGGCATGGGCGAGGGTAGCCACGCCATGGATGGCGGTAGCGGGATCGCCATGGACCTGCAGGCCGAACTGCTCGGCGAGTTGCTGGGCGGTGTAGGTGGGAGTATTCACGGCGGGAGTTTAACGTGTGGCGCCATTTCGGTCATGCGGGGTCAAAAGAGGCGCCTGCCTGATGTCCCGGGGTGATGGCGCAGGGGGCTGCCCAGGACACGCCGTAAACCCATCCCTGGGGGCTCG
>NZ_KV791409.1:0-13115 GCF_001807895.1 Stenotrophomonas sp. HMSC10F07 | reverse complement strand
GGGGACGGAGGGAATTAAGTCGTTTGTGCACAAATGACTTAATTCCCTCCGTCCCCTTTTTCTCAGGCGGTACGCGCCAGCGCCAGCCGCAGCAGCCGCGCGTCCAAGCGTTCGGCGAAGTCTTTCGGTGCCTGCAGGCCCATGCGCTGCAGGTATACGGCATCGCCGTCGCCGGCCGGTTGCCGCAGCGCTGCCCAGACGGTGCGCAGCTTGTCGCTGCGGGTCTGCGTGTTGGCCTTCAGCCATACCAGCGCTTTGACCAGCACCTGCTCGATCTCGTTGAAGTCGCTGCCCAGCGGGTAGTCCGGCAGGCTGCCATCGGCACGGAATGGAGCCAGTGCCGCGGCCAGTGCCTGCGGCGTGTTGCGCTGCTGGCGCTGCGGGTCGGGCTGGGACACCGCCAGCAGCTTGCGCGAGGCGTGTGCCTGCTGCAGCAGATCGCCCTGGAAGGGCGCTTCAGTGATCGCGGTCATCGCATGCACGCAGTCTTCGTCGGTCAGGCCGCGCAGATCGGCGATGCCGTATTCGTTGAGGTAGATGTCGCGCAGGTGGCGCGGGATGGTGGTGTGGCCGTAGTTCCAGCGCACGTTCGATTCCCGGTGGCCCTTGTCATCGCGTGCGGCACGGAACATCAGCACGCTGCGCGCTTCCGGCAGGGCATGTGCCATCGCCACGAAGTTGTACTGGCCGCCCACGCCGGACACCACGCGTCCATCGTCCAGCGCGTCCGACACCGCCGCGCCGAGCGCGGTAGCCATCATGCAGGAATTGAAGAAACGCGCATGGCGGCGCTGCAGGCGCTCCAGTGCCTCGTTACCGCCATACAGCTGGTTGATCTCGCTGATGCGGCGCATGCCGATCGCACGGCATTCGTCTTCCGGCAGCGTGCGCAGCCACTCGTAGAACTCCGGTGAGCCCAGGTAGAACGCACCATGCAGGTACTCGCCTTCGGCGGCCAGGGTGGCATGGTCGATGGACAGCGTGCTGCCATTTTCGATGCGTTGCATCAGCGCCAGGTCGTCGTGCACCTTGCGCTTGATCACCCCGGTCTGCACCAGCCTGCGGAAGCCCTCGTTGAGCATCTCGCTGCAGCCGTACAGTCCCACTTCGAACGGGTCCATGCCGCCGATCTCCTGCACCAGCGGGTGGCTGGCCAGCTGCGGATCAAGTGCATGCAGCACGCGGCGATAGCGCGCGTTGTCGGTGTGGCGCAGCACCAGCGCATGGCTGAGCGCGTCGGCCAGCGTGCCGATGCCGATTTGCAGGGTGCCGCCGTCGCGCACCAGGGTGCTGGCATACAGGCCGATGGCGTAGTCGGCATCGCCGACCGGCTGCCGCGGCAGCCCGAACAGCGCCGGGTACGGTGGCGGTGGGGTGATCACCAGATCGAAGAACGACACATCGACCGTCGCCGAGCCGGCCAGGTAGGGCAGCTGCGGATCGATCTCGGCGATCAGCAACGGGCGCGGCAGGCCGCGCGCGGTCATCGCATCGAGCGTGTCCTGGGTGATGTCGTTGTTGCACGACAGCGAAAGCCGGCGGTCATTCGGCCGCATCGCCACCTTCTGCACGATCACCTGCGGTGCGCGCTGAGCGACCGCATCGGCGGCGTGGGTGTAGTTCAGGCTGGTATAGCTGGATTGCGCCTGCCGCGAACCGAGCAGGGCGCCGGACTGCATGTAGAACTCTTCCACCTGCACGTGCGCTGGCAACGCGTCGCGCGCGATCGCATCGGCATAGGCCAGGCGCGGGAAATCGTCGCCGAAGTGGCGCTGCGCAAACGGCGCCAGGAAGCGTGCCTCCAGGCCGTTGCCACGCGCCTTCGGCGGATTCAACGACAGCGCGGTATACAGCTGCAGCGGCCGTGAGGGATCGTGCTCGACGCGTGCATACAGGGCGTTGAGCAGCCGATGTGGCTTGCCCAGCGCCAGCGGTGCCCCGATCCGCAGCGGCCCGTCCACGCGCGCTAACAACCAGTCGACGGCGGCGTCCAGGTCGGTGAGGTGTTCGGTCATGCGTGGCGGTCCTGCGTGCGGGGGAGTGCGGGCATTACAGCATGTCGGGCTTGAACCGCCGTCGACGCGAGACTTCCACGCCGGACACCATGAACTGCCCGTCGCCGCGGTAATGCACCGTGCGCGGCAGTTTCGGCCGGGGCGCAACATGGGCGCGCACGATCTCCCAGATGAACAGATTGCTCGACGCCACCTGGCTGTCGTCGTACAACCGGCATTCGAAGTTCGAGTGGCACTGCCCGACCAGCGGCGCGCCGACCTCGCGCGCGGGCAGCGCATCGAGCCCGAAACGGGCGAACTTGTCGACCTCGCGGCCGCTGCAGTTGCCGATGTCCACCACGGTATCGAGCAGTTCCACGCCGGGTACGTTGATCACGCACTCGCCACTGCCGACGGCCAGTGCATGGCTGTGGTTTTCATTCCACAGGTAGGTGGCGACCAGTGACGGCGAGAAGCCCATCACCATGTGCCAGCCCATCGTCATCAGGTTGTGCTGGCCGCGCCAGGCGGTGCTGACCAGCACGATCGGGCCGGGTTCGAGGAAGCGGCGGGCCTGCTCGACCGGGAACTCCTTCTTGGGAAGCGCTTTCATCCGAGGCCTCGGCCGGGAGGGCTCGATGCTGGCGCAAAGCCGATGAATCCGGAGTCGAGGGGCTTGACAGCCGGTTCGATTACGCGCGTAATCGAGCTGTCGATTACGGATGTAAATCATGACCCCGATCAGCGAAGCCGAAGCCGTTGTGATGGAGGTGCTGTGGCATCAGGCACCGCGTAGTGCCGATGACGTGGTGGCCGCGCTGGCCCACCGCGACTGGGCCGAGCCGACCATCAAGACCCTGCTCAACCGCCTGCTGACCAAGGGCGCGATCGCCGCCGAGCGCGATGGCCGGCGCTATCTGTATCGCCCGCTGTTGCAGCGCCAGGTGTGGGTGGAGGCGCAGAGCCAGGACTTCATCGGCCGTGTCTTCGAAGGGCGCGTGGCGCCGCTGGTCGCGCACTTCAGCGAACGCGGCCAGTTGAGCGCACAGGACATCGCCGAACTGAAGAAGCTGATCCAGGAGCTGGACCATGACTGAGCTGCTCGGTGGACTGTGGCAGGCCAGCGTGTGGCTGGCCATGGGGGTGATCCTGCTGGCCGTGCTGCGACCGCTGCTGGTGTGGGTGGGGGGCGCTGGACTGGCTTATCGCAGCTGGTGGTTGTTGCCGATGCTGCTGGTGACCTTGCTGCTGCCGTTGCCGCAGGCTGCGCTGTTGCAGCACGTGCCGACAGTGCTGCTGAAAGTCGAGCCAGGGGCCGTGGACGAACTGGCAGGGCCGTCGCTGCCATGGGCACCGCTGTTGCTGCTGGCATGGGCGCTGGGCATGGGCATCTGCCTGCTGCGCGACCTGCGCGCACAGCGTCGTTTCGAACGGCGCATGGGCCCGCTGAAGCCGCGCGCCGATGGCAGCTGGCAGGCCAGTGGTGACCCAGGCCTGCCAGCACTGGTTGGCCTGTGGCGGCCGCGAATCGTGGTTGGCCCGGACTTCGATCAACAGTTCAGCGCACAGGAACAGGGGCTGATCCTGCAGCACGAGCGCAGCCACCGCCGCAATGGCGATCACTGGGCCAATGGTGCGTTGCTGCTTATGCGTGCGGTGTTCTGGTTCCACCCGCTGGTGCTCTGGGCTGCACGCTGCTTCCTGCGCGACCAGGAACTGGCCTGCGATGCCCGCACCATCGCCCCGCAGCCTGCGCTGCGCGGGCTTTACGCCAGCACGCTGCTGAAGGCGCAGCTGGTCCACCCGGTTGCGCCAGCGGTCTGCCATTGGCGCAGCCAACCCGTGTTGAAGGAGCGTATCGCCATGTTGAAGCAGTCCAAGCGGAAGGCATTGCCGTGGGTATCGGGGCAGGTGCTGGTCGTCGGGTTGTGCCTGGGAATGGGCGCAGTAGCGTGGGCCAGCCAGGGCGATGCGATGGCTGGCCGCCCGGCAGCGGCGGTCATGGATCGGGAGATCCAGGTCGTCAAGATGCCACCGCCTTCCTATCCGAAATCCGCGGTCGAGGAGCGCCAGGTGGGCGTGGTGAACCTGCGCGTGGAAGTGGATGCCAGCGGCCAACCCACCGATGTCAGGGTGCTCAGTGCCACCAATCCGGGCGTGTTCGACGCGGTGTCGATCACCGCAGCGCGCAGCTGGACCTATCGGCCGGCGATGAGGAACGGCAAGCCGGTGGCAGGCGCAGTGAAGATTCCGATCACCTTTGCGATGGACAACAGCGAGGACGCCCAGTGAAGTCCGCGCCGCTGCTCGTGGTGGCAGCGCTGGTGGGGTGTGCGAGCCAGGAACGGCTGGCCACCGTGCACACCCGCAGCGAGAATGTCGGCCACCAGCGACTGCAGCCGCAGGCGGGCGGTGGCAGTGGGCAGTTGCAGGCGTATTCGCTGGGTGCGACCGAGGGCTACCGGATGCCGCAGTTGTACGCGGCACCGGACCCGGAGGTCGGCGATCGTGACCCGCGTGCGGAACTGGCGCCGACCACGATCTGCCTGCAGGTGGTGGTTGATGCCAACGGCGTCGTCGAGCGCAGCCTGCCATTGACCGATCGCCCGGAGTGCGCGGCAGGTGCTGCGGGCGAGAATGCGCCCCTGCTGCAGGCTGCGCAGGAGGCCGTGGCGATGTGGAAGTACTCGTCCGCAGCGGTCTGCCACTTCGCGGCTGGCAAGGTGCCTGCCGACCGCGGTGACTGCCGGGGCGCCGAACGGGTCGAGCCGGTGGCGGTCACCCTGCAGTACGCCTTCACCTTCGAGATCGTGAGGGGCCAGCATGTGGTGCGCACGCAGGGAAAATGAACGCTCGCGGTCCGTGATGGAAACCGATGGCGCCGGGCTCTGCCCGGCGTACGTCAGGCCCCGCCCTGGATGTTGGCCTTCACCGCCGGTTGCATCAGCTTCGGTTCTTCCAGCGTAGCATCGCGGGCCTGGCGCACGCTGACGAACTCTGCCTCGGCCACGCCGTCATGCACGTGGATGTTGTGCGCGCGCTGTTCACCGATGGTGGTTTCGTTGGCGAAATCACGGCCCCCCGGGCCGTAGTCGTGGCAGACGAAAACCCGGGTGGTATCGGGCAGCGCCAGTAGGCGCTGGATCGAGCGATACAGCTGCGCGGCATCGCCACCCGGGAAATCGCAGCGTGCGGTGCCGCCGTCGGGCATGAACAGCGAATCGCCGGTGAACAGCGCATCGCCGATCAGGTAGGCGATGCTGTCGCTGGTGTGGCCGGGCACGGCGATCACCTGTCCTTGCAGCTCGCCAATGGCAAAGGCTTCGCCGTCGCTGAACAGGTGATCGAAGATCTCATCGGCGGCCGGAAGCTGCAGGCCATAGCGCGGCGCGAACGTGGCTTGCACCGCGCGGATACCTTCACCGATGGCCAGCGTGGCCTGCGGGAAGCGCTGCTTGAGCCGGCGCCCGGCCGACACGTGGTCCGCATGGGCATGGGTTTCCAGCAGCCAGCGCAGCTGCAAGCCTTGCTGTTCGATGGCCTGCAATGCGGCATGCAGCGGCGCTTCACTGCTGGCGTCGGTATCCGGGTCGTAGTCCAGGACCGGATCGATCAGCGCCGCATCACCGCTGGCCGGATCGCTGACCAGGTAGCTGAAGGTATTGCTGTCACGGTGGAAGAACGACTGCACCTGGACCGGCATCGGAACTCTCCTCAGCGCGTGCCGAGCACGCGGTTCAGCAACTGCGCCAGGTTCTCGCCGGCCAGTCGCAGCTGCGCTTCGGCCAGCGGCCGGTAGCGCTCGGTGTATTCGTCACCGATTTTACGCGTGGCCGGATAAACGCCAGCTTGCATGGAAATGCGGCAGCTGGCCTCGGCCCAGGTCTGTGGGTCGCGCTGCGGGTTGGACTGGCGCGCCAGCTTCGGTGCGCGCTGGCTCTGCAGCAGCGGCAGGTAGCCGGCGTCGTCCAGCTTGCGGGTGTTGAGCATGCCGCTGTCCCACAGCGAGTGCAGGTTGGTACCGCGGTTGCCGAACTGCAGCTGGAAATCGTTGCCGCCCTTGTCATGAGCGTAACCGGCATGCATCGGCTGGTGGATGTCGCCGACCAGGTGCACGACGAACTTCAGTGCCTGCAGGCGCTCGCCATCGGTCAGGCTGCGGTCGCCCAGGATGGCGCTCTGTGCTTTCAGGGCCTCGACGATGCAGTTGCCGTTCCTGCAGTGCTTCGGTGCTTCGTAATGGCAGTCGTCTTCGGCGATGTTGACGTAGTGCCAGCCGGCCGAACGACGGCCCAGGCCGGGGTCCTTGGCGCGCAGCTGGTCGGCCCACGGCGCGATGCTGGCCAGGGTGGCGTCCGCTTCGGTGGCCAGCAGGCGGTCCACTTCGGCGCGGGCGGCGGGGTTGAGGCGGGCGTCGGCGACTTCGGCAACCAGGCGGTGGCCTTGCGCGCCCCAGGCATGGGCGGGGGCGGAGACGGACAGCAGGGCCGGCGCCAGGGCGGCGGCGAGGAGCAGGGAGTGCAGGGCTTTCATGCACATATTCTAGCGGGGTAGGCGGATTGAAGAGCGGCGCGTTCCTGTCTGCTGGGGGCTGGCTGCAGGGGCAGGCGCTGCGGGACACGTTGCAAGTACGTCCCTGTAAGCTCGGCCGCGGCATTCATGCCGCGGACGGTCCCGCAGCGCCTGCCCCTGCAGCCCCATCCAACATGGCTGCGGAGGCGGATGCAAACGTCAAAGGCAACATCAAGAACAAATGCAGGATCAAAATCCGCCTTTTGCAATTGCAGGCAACCATTACGCCTCGGATGTACAGGCTCTGCTCCCCGCCTCGCCCCAGCTCCGGAACCGCTTCAGTCCCAGGCACAAAAAAGCCCCGGCAATCACCGGGGCAACATGCTGCGAGGGTTTTGCGTATAGCGGGGGAGCGGGGGGCGAAGCCCCCCGCACTCAACACACCGCTTTAGAACTTGAAGACGTACGAAGCGCCGTAGACCAGCGGATCGATGTTGACGGTGCCGATCTTCTCGCCGTTCAACTTCACCTTGCTGTCGATGTCGATCCAGCGCATGTCCACGCGCAGGGCGCCCTTCTCGCCGATCGCGAAGTCGATGCCCGCATGCGCGGCCAGGCCCCACGAATCCTGCAGCTTCAGCTTGCTGCCGGCCAATGCACCGGTGGTATCTTCGCTGAAGAAGGTGGTGTAGTTCACACCTGCACCGACGAACGGCGACACCTTGCCCTTGCTGTTGAAGTGGTACTGCAGGGTCACCACCGGCGGCAGCTGCTTGGTGCTGCCGACGCGGCCCAGGCCGTTGATGTTGATGTCGTGCTTGAACGGCAGTGCGGCCAGCACTTCGATGCCCAGGTTGTCGGCGATGTAGTACTCGCCGGTGATGGTCGGCTTGACGTCGTTGTCGACGTCGACCTTCAGGGTGCCGCCGGCCAGCCAGCCGTTGTTCGACTTCGGCGCCACCTGGTGCACGCCGGCCGAAACGGTCCAGTCGCCCTTGGACTGGGCCATGGCCGGGGCGGCGGCGAGGGACAGGGCGGCGGCCAGGCTGGCCACGATCAGGGAGGAGGTCTTGCGCATGGGGGTGTTCTCGTTGCTGGGTGGATGGCGACAGTCTCGGCCTCACGCCGCGCTAACGCTTTGATCCGGATCAAATCCTGTCCGCCGACCTGCTGGCGGCCCGGCCTGGCCCACGGTGGCCAGCCACGGCCTGCTAGACTTGTGGGCCCTATCCATCCCGCCGCACCCGTCGCGGCTGCAGGAGCTTGAGAAATGGCAATCAAGGTTGGTATCAACGGTTTCGGTCGCATCGGGCGTAACGTCCTGCGCTCGGCGGTGCTGAACTTCGGCGACGACATCGAAATCGTGGCCATCAACGATCTGCTGGAGCCGGATTACCTGGCCTACATGCTCAAGTACGACTCCGTGCACGGCCGCTTCAAGGCCGATGTGGCGGTGCAGGGCAACGACCTGCTGGTCAACGGCAAGAAGATCCGCCTGACCCAGGAACGCGACCCGGCCAACCTGAAGTGGGACGAAGTCGGCGCCGACGTGGTGCTGGAAGCCACCGGCCTGTTCCTGACCAAGGAAACCGCGCAGAAGCACATCGATGCCGGCGCCAGGAAGGTCATCATGTCGGCCCCGTCGAAGGACGACACGCCGATGTTCGTGTTCGGCGTGAACGACAAGACCTATGCTGGCCAGGCAATCATCTCCAACGCGTCGTGCACCACCAACTGCCTGGCTCCGCTGGCCAAGGTCATCAATGACAAGTGGGGCATCAAGCGCGGCCTGATGACCACCGTGCATGCGGCCACCGCCACCCAGAAGACCGTCGATGGCCCGTCCAACAAGGACTGGCGCGGCGGCCGTGGCATCCTGGAAAACATCATTCCCTCGTCCACCGGTGCGGCCAAGGCCGTCGGCGTGGTCATCCCGGAACTGAACAAGAAGCTGACCGGCATGAGCTTCCGCGTCCCGACCTCGGACGTGTCGGTGGTCGACCTGACCGTCGAGCTGGAGAAGGAAGCCACCTACGCCGAGATCTGCGCTGAAGTGAAGGCACAGAGCGAAGGCGCGCTGAAGGGCATCCTCGGCTACACCGAAGACAAGGTCGTGGCCACCGATTTCCGCGGCGAGACCTGCACCTCGGTGTTCGACGCCGACGCCGGCATCGCCCTGGACGGCACCTTCGTCAAGCTGGTGACCTGGTACGACAACGAGTGGGGCTACTCCAACAAGTGCCTGGAAATGGCCAAGGTCATCGCCGCCAAGTAAGGCCGGTGTAGATCGCAGACGGACCCCGGCCTGGCCGGGGTTCGTCGTTTATGGGACCCACCCTGTCGTAGCATGGGGCGGTCGACCGCCGCCGCTGGGGCGCGGGATCGCATTGGAAGCACGCAATGGAAGCACTGATAGCCCTGGTCGTACTGGTTCTTCTGGCCATCCCGCTGTTGCTGGTGGTCGCGCTGGTGATGATTGCCGGCCTGCGCCGCCGCGTCGCTGCGCTGGAAAGCGCGATGGCCGCCGCGCCGGCCGCCGTCAGGCCGGCCGCCACCGCACCCGCGCCTGAACGGCCTGTGGCCGCACCTGCCGCCAGCGCTGATCCGCCGTTCCTGCGGCCGGCCGCCGCTGCTGCTGCTGCGCCTCAGCCCCCGCAGCCACCGGTGCGCGAAGCAACGGCCACCGAGGTGCCTGTCCCCCGTCCTGCTGCGCCACCGCCGGTGCCGCCGGTGCCGGTGCAGCCGCCGCTGCCTTCCGAACCGGCACTGCCCAATGTCATCGAGCGTGGCGTCGGTGCGGTCAAGCGCTGGTTCACCGAAGGCAACGTGCCGGTCAAGATCGGCATGCTGGTGCTGCTGGCCGGTGTCGCGGCACTGCTGAAGTACGTCAGCGACCAGGGCTGGCTGGTGTTGCCGATCGAACTGCGCCTGGCCGGCATCACCGTGGCTGCGCTGGGCCTGCTGGCGTTCGGCTGGCACCAGCGCGAGCGCCGGCGCCTGTTCGCGCTGGCGTTGCAGGGCGGTGCCATCGGCGTGCTGCTGCTGACCATCTTCGCGGCATTCAAGCGCTTCGACCTGATTCCCCCGGGCGTTGCCTTCGCCAGCTCCATTGCACTGGTGGCCGGGCTGTGTGTGCTGGCGGTGGTGCAGAACTCGCGCACGCTGGCCGTGCTGGGCATCCTGGCCGGCTTCATGGCACCGCTGTGGTTGTCCACCGGCAGCGGCAACCACGTGGGGCTGTTCAGCTATTACGCCGTGCTCAATGCGGGCATCTTCGCCATTGCCTGGTTCCGCCCATGGCGCGCGCTGAACCTGCTGGGCTTCGCCTTCACCTTCGGCATCGGCACCTTCTGGGGCGTGCTGCAGTACGCACCGGACAAGTTCAGCAGCACTGAGCCGTTCCTGGTGCTGTTCTTCGTGTTCTACCTGCTGATTCCGCTGCTGTACGCGCGCCGGCAGCCGGCCGGCCGGCGCGACCTGATCGATGGCAGCCTGGTGTTCGGCACGCCGCTGGTCGCCTTCTCGCTGCAGGCGGGCATGCTGCACGCGCAACCGATGACGCTGGCACTGTGCGCGCTGGGCCTGGCCGCGATCTACGCGGTACTGGCACGGGCGCTGATCGCACGCGCGTCGTACACCATGCTGGCGCAGTCGCATGCCGTGCTTGCGGTGGGCTTCGCCACGCTGGCGGTGCCGCTGGCGCTGTCGGCGCGCGCCACCGGTGCCGTGTTTGCACTGGAAGGTGCTGGCCTGGCGTGGTTGGGGCTGCGCCAGAAGCGGTGGCTGCCGCAGGTCTCCGGCGCGTTGCTGCAGATCGGCGCCGCATTCGCCTTCGTTGCCGGTGGCGACCACTGGCACGAAGACCTGCGCTTCCTGATCAACCCGACCGCCGTTGGCGCGCTGTTGCTGGCCCTGGCCGGCTTCGCGTCGGCGTGGAGCTACCAGCGCAGGCCGCGTCATGAGGTCGCACTGGTGTATTACCTGTGGGGCCTGCTGTGGTGGCTGGGCGGCCTGGTCCATGAGATCACCCGCTTCTTCCCTTACCGCACCGAAGTGGACGCGTTGCTGGTGCTGGCCGCGGTCACTGCCTGGCTGGCGGCCGAAGCGCAGCGTCGGCAGCCAGCGCGTGCGCTGGGCGTGACCGCGCTGGCCATGCTCGCGCTGGGCTTCCCGCTGGCCCTGATGCAGAGCGATGCACACCACCAGCCGTTCGCCGGCCACGGCGCGCTGGCCTGGACGGTGTTCGCGGTACTGGGCGTGCGTACCCTGCTGTGCCTGCGCCAAGGCGGCGATACCGTGGCCCGCATCGCGCAGTTCCTGTGGTGGCTGCTGTGGCCGTCGCTGCTTTCGTTGCTGGCCTTGTGGGGTAGTGGCGAGGCCGGCCTGGCGCAGGGTTGGACGACCCTGCTGGTGACCTTGCCGTGGCTGCTGATGGCGGCGCTGTCGCTGTGGCGCTGGAACGCATTGCGCTGGCCGCTGGGCGCGGCCTTCGACAGCGCGCGCGTCCCGCTGCAGTGCGTGCTGTTCGGCCTGCTGGCGATCGGTTGGCTGCTGGGCCAGCTGCTGCCGGGCGACGCCGCACCGCTGCTGTGGCTGCCGGTGCTGAATCCGGCCGAGATCGGCCAGTGGCTGAGCCTGCTGCTGCTGGCGCGCTGGCTGTACGGCAGTGAGGCACCGCAGGCATTGCTGAACATCCGCATGCCGCTGCTGGCACTGGCGGCCTTCCTCGCGTTGACCAGCCTGGTGCTGCATGGCGTACACCAATGGGGTGGACTGGCGTGGAATGCCTCGATGATGCGCTTCAGCCTGGCGCAGACCAGCCTGACCGTGTTGTGGAGCGTGCTGGGTGTGATTGCCTGGGTGTGGGGGTCGCGTCGCAGCCAGCGTGTGTTGTGGATGGTCGGTGCCGTGCTGATGGGCGTGGTGCTGGCCAAGCTGGTTATTGTCGATCGCCAGCACCTGGGCAACCTGCTGGGCATCGCATCGTTCATCGCCTACGGCCTGCTGTGCACGGTCGTGGGTTATCTGGCACCGGCACCGCCAAGCGCGGCGCCGACCGTGGAGGAATCGCAATGAGGAAGTGGAGCAGGGCGCTGCTGCCGGCGATGTTCGGCATGCTGGCCGCCGTCGTGGTACAGGCGGCTGATTACCGCACGCAGTATGCCGAGCAATGGCCGCTCACATTGTCCAGTGCGCAGTCCGGTGCCTACCGTATCGTGCTGGAGCCGGCGATCTACCGCCGTGCCGTGACCGCCGATCTCAGCGATCTGCAGGTGTTCAACGCGGCCAGCCAGTTGTTGCCGTCGGCACTGCTGGCGCCGGACCAGCCGCTGGCGCAGTCGCCGGTGCAGCGTGAACTGCCGTGGTTCGTGCTGCCGCCGCTGGCCGATGCACAGCGCAACGACCTGCAGCTGCTGACCGAGCGCGATACCGATGGGCGCGTGCGCCGGGTCGAAGCGCGGGTGGGTGGCGGGGCAGGGTCGAGCGGGCAGGGCGGCTGGCTGATCGACGCCAGCATGCTCGATCAGCAACCGCTGGCGGCACTGGTGCTGGACTGGAACGACAGCGGCCAGCCGCTGCAGGTGCAGGTGCAGCTGGATGCCAGTGACGACCTGCAGCACTGGCGATCGATTGGCCGCGACGTGCCGCTGGTGGATCTGCAGCGCGCCGGCAAGCGCCTGCTGCAGCGCCGCCTGCAGGTGGACGGCGCTGCACGCTACCTGCGCATCCTGGCGCAGGGCGACTCGCGCCTGCCGACCCTGCGCGGCGTACTGGCGGAACTGCCGCCAGCACCGGCCACGCTGCCCTGGGAATGGCTGTCGCTGGAGCCGACGTCGTCGGGCAAGGGCGAGTACACCTTCGAGATGGATGGCCGGTTCCCGGTGGCACGTGCCGATGTCGCCAGCACCGATAACAGCCTGGTGCAATGGACGCTGTTCAGCCGCGATGACGAGAGTGCGGAATGGCAACGTCGCAGCGCGCCGTGGATCGCCTACCAGGTGCAGCAGGGCACGCAGGGCCAGCGCCAGCAGTCGGCGGCACAGCCGCTGGGCGGGGTGCACCGCGACCGCTACTGGAAATTGGTGGCGAATCCGGCGGAAACCGCCACCGCGCCGACGCTGCGCCTGGGTTACCAGCCGGAAGTGCTGGTGTTCCTGAGCCAGGGCGCGGCGCCCTACGCACTGGCGGTGGGCAGCGCGACCGCGCGACGCACGGACGCGCCGATCGGGGTGCTGATCGAGGAACTTCGGCAGCGCAACGATCCTTCGTGGCAGCCAACACTGGCGCGCCTGGAAGGCAGCCCGGAGCTGCTGGCCGGCGATGCGGCGCTGAAGCCGCAGCGCGATTGGAAATCGTGGTTGCTGTGGGCGTTGCTGGGCCTGGGCGTACTGGTGGTGGGTGGCCTGGCGCTCAGCCTGCTTCGGCAGAAGCCTGCACCTTCGGAATAGGTTCCAGCGAACGGCGCAGCCCCTCGTGGGTGGGCGGTTGGTCGCGTAGAGCAGAAGCCGCGCTTGGCCGGCCGGGTGGGCTGGGCAGGGGCGCCGCAAGTACGTCCCTGTAGGCTTAGCCGCGCCATCCATGGCGCGGATACCCCTGCCCAGCCCACCC
>NZ_KV791408.1:0-28267 GCF_001807895.1 Stenotrophomonas sp. HMSC10F07 | reverse complement strand
GCATAAACGACTTAATCCCCTCCGTCCCCTTTTTATGTGGCGAACCGGTCGCGCAGGAAATCAATCAGCTGCCGTACCTTCGGTGAGGGCTGCGTGCTGTGCGGGTAGACCGCGTAGACACTCTGCTGCGGGAAGCGGTGCTGGCGCAGCACCGGGCGCAGCCGGTCCTGGGCCAGGTCGTCCTCGATCAGCCAGCGTGGCAGCACGGTGACCCCGGCGCCGGCCAGGGCGAACGCGCGCAGGCTGCTGGCACCATCCACGCGTACCACCGCGTTGCCCGGGTTGGTGGCAAACAGGGCGCCGCTGCCATCAGGCGCGATCACCGGCACATCGGCCAGGCGCGGATAGCCCAGGCGGGGCAGGGTGCCCAGCTGTGCCGGCTCATCGGCAGCCTCGGCAGAGGGCAGGCGCGCCAGCAGCGAGGGAGCGGCCACCGCGCACAGAGGGTGGCGCTCCAGTTCACTGGCGTGAAGGCCCGAATCCGGCAGGCGGCCGAGGCGGATCGCCAGGTCGAAGCGTTCGGGAATGAGGTCCGCTGGCGCTGGAGAAGTTGAAAGGTGCAGCTGCAGGGCCGGGTGCTGCGCGCGGAACGCCTCCAACGCGGGAATCAGGCGTAGCTGGGCGTACTCCGGTGTGGTGGTCAGGCGCAGCACGCCCTGCAGCTGGTGCTGGTCGCGGCGCGCGGCATCGATCGCCGCCTGCGCAGCATCCAGTGCCTGCACGCAATGTTGCAGGAACTGCTCGCCGGCCTCGGTCAGGGACAGGTGGCGGGTACTGCGCAACAGCAGGGTCACGCCCAGCTCCTGCTCCAGCCGCTTCAGGTTGAAGCTGACCACCGCGCGGCTGAGGCCGAGCCGATCGGCCGCAGCGGTCAGGCTGCCGGCTTCGACCACGGCACGGAAGATATCGAAGCGATCAAGGCTGACCATGGCGATCCATTGTCAAAACAGATTTGACAGTGTTGCAGCTGCCGTCGTGTTTTTCCAATGGGGTCCGGACGGCATGCTGGCTGCTTCCTCGCTGGAGCGCCGCCGATGCCGTCCCCCCGCCTGCGCCATGAGGCGATCTTCCTGCTGGTATTCGCCCTGGATCTGGTCAACATGTTCATCGCGACGGTGGCCTATCCGGCATTGGCAGTGGAGCTGCACGCCGACGTCAGCACCCTGGCCTGGGTCGGCACAGCGTACATGCTGGGCCTGAGCGTGGTGATTCCGCTGGCGCCGTGGCTGGCCGCGCGCTGTGGCGAGCGTCGCTTGCTGCTGGTGGCGTTGCTGTTGTTCGCGGTTGCCGCTGCGCTGGCAGGTTCCGCATCGGGGATCGGCTGGCTGCTGGGATGGCGCCTGCTGCAGGGGTTGGCCGGCGGTCTGCTGATTCCCGTGGCGCAAGCCGCGGCGTACCGGCAATGCACGGCCGGGCAACGTGGCGCGCTGACCCGTCGCATCCTGCTGGTGGCGCTTCTGGTGCCGGCCCTGGCACCGGCACTGGGCGGGCTGCTGGTGCAGTGGCTGTCCTGGCGCGGCGTGCTCTGGGCCAGCCTGCCATTGGCGGTGGTGGCCATCGGTCTGGTGCTGGCCTGGATGCCGGCCGACTGCGTGCGCAGTGCGCCGCGCCTGCAGGCCTATGCCCTGTCCACCGCGATGCTGGCGCTGGGCGCGCTGCTGCTGGCGCTGACCTGGCTGGGCGAATCGGGACATCGCGGTGCAGGTGCCGTGTTGCTGCTGGCCGCGCTGTTGCTGGCGGCGACGCACCTGCGGCATGCACGTCGGCAGGCGCAGCCACTGCTGCGCTGGTCGTTGCTGTCCCATCGCGGGCTGCGGCTGGCGATGCTGGTGTATCTCGCCGTACCCGGTGTGTTCATCGGCAGCCAACTGGTCAGTACCCTGCAATTGCACCACGGCGGTTACAGCGCGGCACGCATCGGCGCGCTGATGCTGCCCTGGGCGCTGGCTGCGGCCATCGCGATCATGGCCAGCAAGCGCCTGCTGGCTCGCTTCGGTCCGGCCGCGGTACTGCGCGCCGGCATGCTCCTGCAGGCCAGCGGCCTGTTGTTGATGGCGCTGCTGCCGCAGCCGGCCTTCGTGCTGGCCGGATTGTTGTTCGCGCTGATGGGCGCCGGCGGCAGCCTGTGCAGCAGCACCGCGCAGACGCTGGCCTTCCATGGCGTGGAAGGTGAGGCGTTGGGCGATGCCAGTGCACTCTGGAACCTCAACCGCCAGCTCAGCTTCTGCCTCGGCACCGCCGCCATCGCACTGCTGCTGGCATTGGCCATGCAATGGCTGCCGGCACGCGCCACCAGCGTGGCGCTGGGCTTGGCCGCTGCAATGACGCTGCTGCCGATGGCGCTGCTGCGCCGTTCGCAATCGATCTCTCTTTCCCAACCCGAGACAATGCAATGACGATGACCGCAGAGAACGAGTTCCATGATCTGATCGCCAAGCTGCAGGCCTGGTTCCGTGCGGAAGCAGCCGCCAGTACGCTGGATGCGCTGATGGATCATTTCTGCACCGACTTCAGCATGGTCGGTATTGCTGGGCAGCGCCTGGACCGCGAAGCACTGGCCGGCATGTTCGCTGGCGGCCACGGTGCCCGCCCGGGCCTGTGTATCGAAATCGATGCCCTGCAGTTCATTGCGGTGCCGGCACCGTTGGCAATGCTGCGCTACCGTGAAGGGCAGGGCGTTGCTGAAGGTGGGATGGCCTGGCGTGAAGCACTGGCCGTGCTGCGGCAGGAAGACGGCCGTTGGCGTTGGCTGGCGTTGCATGAAGTAACGGCAGCCTGATCGGGTAGTGCCGGCCGCTGGCCGGCAACTTCATGATCCTGGGGCGCGTTACGCGGTTGCCGGCCAGCGGCCGGCACTACCTTTCGCCGACGAGCGCAGCGGCACCGCAGGCACATGTGCCATCAGTCCTGCCTGCATCGACCGCAGAATGCAAAGCCTGCACACACTTCACGGCGCCAGGCAGGAGTAGGCTTGGGGCTTTCCTGCCGGGAGGGGTTGTCCATGCGTGTGCGTGCCGTCGCTGTAGCCATTGCCCTTTGCCTGTCCAGCACCGTGCTGGCCGCCGATACCCCGCCGATGACCCCGGATATCAGCGGCAAGCCGTTCGTTGCCCCCGATGTCGGTCGCGACTACGACAAGCGCGTGGTGATGGTGCCGATGCGTGATGGCACCAGGCTGTATACGGTGATCGTGGTGCCCAAGGGCGCCCACAATGCGCCGATCCTGCTGACCCGGACTCCCTATGATGCTGCCGGTCGCGCCAGCCGCAGTGATTCGCCGCGCATGCGCGACCTGTTGCCGCAGGGTGACGAGGTGTTTGTCGACGGCGGCTACATCCGCGTGTTCCAGGATATCCGCGGCAAGTATGGTTCCGAGGGTGATTACGTGATGACCCGGCCGCTGCGCGGGCCGTTGAACAACACCAAAGTCGACCATTCCACCGACGCCTGGGACACCATCGACTGGCTGGTGAAGAACGTACCGGAGAGCAATGGCAAGGTCGGCATGCTCGGCTCGTCGTACGAGGGCTTCACCGTGGTGATGGCGCTGACCGACCCGCACCCGGCACTGAAGGTGGCCGCACCACAGAGCCCGATGGTCGATGGCTGGATGGGCGACGACTGGCTCAACTACGGTGCGTTCCGCCAGGTCAACTTCAACTACTTCGCCATGCAGACCGAGAAGCGCGGCAAGGGTACGCCGCTGCCCAGCCTCGGCTACGACGACTACAGCACCTTCCTGCGCATCGGTTCGGCCGGTGACTATGCGCGCTTCACCGGCGTGGACCAGCTGACCTGGTGGAAGAAGCTGGTCGAGCATCCGGCCTATGACGGCTTCTGGCAGGGCCAGGCGCTGGACGCGGTGATGGCAAGGACACCGCTGAAGGTGCCGACCATGTGGCTGCAGGGCCTGTGGGACCAGGAGGACATGTGGGGTGCCAACCACGCCTATCAGGCGATGGAAGGACGCGATAGCGGCAACAACCGCAATTACCTGGTGATGGGCCCGTGGCGACACAGCCAGGTGAACTACAGCGGCAGCGAACTGGGTGCGCTGAAGTTCGACGGCGATACCGCGCTGCAGTTCCGCCGCGACGTGCTCAAGCCCTTCTTCGACCAGTACCTGGTGGATGGCGCGCCGAAGGCCGATACGCCACCGGTGCTGATCTACAACACCGGCGAAAACCACTGGGACCGCTTGAAGGGTTGGCCGCGCAGCTGCGACAAGGGGTGTGCCGCCAGCAGCAAGCCGCTGTATCTGCGCGCCGGCGGCAAGCTGGCGTTCCAGGCACCGGCGGCGGGCGAGGGCGACTTCGAGGAATACGTGTCCGACCCGGCCAAGCCGGTGCCGTTCGTGCCGCGCCCGGTCCGCTTCGGTGACCGCGACATGTGGACCACCTGGCTGGTCAAGGACCAGCGCTTTGTCGATGGTCGTCCGGATGTGCTGACCTTCATCACCGAACCGCTGACCGCGCCGTTGCGCATCGGCGGCGCGCCGGTGGTGCACCTGCAGGCCTCGACCAGCGGCACCGACAGCGACTGGGTGGTGAAGCTGATCGACGTGTATCCGGACCAGGAAGCGTCGACGCCGGAAATGGGGGGCTATGAGTTGCCGGTGTCGCTGGCGATCTTCCGTGGCCGCTACCGCGAGAGTTTCAGCGATCCGAAGCCGCTGGCCGCCAACCAGGTGCTGCCGTACCGTTTCGACCTGCCCAACGCCAACCACACGTTCCAGAAGGGCCACCGGGTGATGGTGCAGGTGCAGTCCAGCCTGTTCCCGTTGTACGACCGCAATCCGCAGACCTACGTGCCGAACATCTACCTGGCCAAGCCAGGCGATTACCAGAAAGCCACGCAGCGCGTGTGGCACAGCGCGGCGCAGGCCAGCTACATCGATCTGCCGGTGTATTGAGGCCCGCAGGGTGACGCCGGGCCGTGCCTGGTAGCACGTGGTAGTGCCGGCCGCTGGCCGGCATCGGCGATGGCGCAGGAGCGTGTCGACCAAGGTCGACACCTACCGGGGCTGAGTCATGGCAGGTTGATTCAGGCGGGTGTGGTAGTGCCGGCCGCTGGCCGGCATCGGCGATGGCGCGAGAGCGTGTCGACCAAGGTCGACACCTACCAAAGCTGGGCCATGGCATGCCGATCGACCAAGGTCGACACCTACCGGGCAGAGGCTTTCAGCCGACCTTCGAGGGACCCGTACGCCAGCGGCTGGGGACCAGGCCGAAGCGCTTGCGGAACGCGGCGGCGAAGTTGCTGGGGTGGCGGTAGCCGCTGGCGGCGGCAGCCTGCTCGACGGTCCATCCGTTTTCGCGCAGGCCCTGTTCGGCATGGCGCATGCGCTGCTCATGCAGGTAGTCGAACACCGAGCTTCCATATTGCTGGGCAAAATGGCGGCGCAAGGAGCTGGGGCTCATGCAGGCCAGCTGGGCCAGTTCGATCAGGCTGTGGGCATGGCTGGGGTCGTCATGCAGATAGCTGCGCACTCGCTCCAGCCGCTCGCGCTGGCCGGCGCGCAGCGTGCGTATATGCTCGGTCTGCATATCCTCGGCCTGCAGGCCGACGGCCAACACCTGCAGGGCCACGCCTTCGCGCCACAGCGCATCGATGTCGTCCTGCCAGGGGCTGTCGAACAATTGGGCGAGCGTCGGCAGCAAGGCATGCGGAATGGCCCAGTGGCGGCACTGCAGAGGGGAATGAAGGACTCGTTGCAGTGCCGGCAGGCGCAGCATGTCCACGTCCAGATCGGCCGGTACGCTCAAGCTGACCCCACGCAGGTGGCTGCCACCGGGATGCAGCCCGGCCATCGACACAGGTTCATGGTGGCTGGTGGTCATGCCTGTGCCGGCGCGCAGGGTGAACCCCTTGCGACGAGGAAACTGGACATCCACTTCGCCCTGAAGCATCAGGCGGATGGTCAGGCCGGCACCGTGCACAGCGGTGGCCGTGTAGGTGAACCGGTTGTGCACGTCCGAGGCGATCAGGCCCAGGCCACCGCGCAGTGACTGTTCGTGGACGTCGCCACGCCCTGCCCATTGGTCGTCGCGCAGTTCACTCCCTTCGATCCGGTAGTCGTAGCCATGGCGTTCGCCGAACTGGCGGTAATCAGCAAAAGTGAAATATCGGGACATCGCTCTGCGCAAACACAGGTTGAATTGAATGTGTCGAAGAATCTGGAAGCGTTTCCCATTGTCGCCGCGATTCGCGCGCTTTTGACTTCGATAAGGTCAAAACGATTGGCGATTACGGCCAAAGTGAAAATGCCGAAGAACATACGCCGGCGTTTTGCACGCATATCCGTACGTAGTTCCATACATAAACTTCAGTTGAGGTTTCATGGCTGGAACGATCTGGAGATGCGATGTCAGCCCGACCATCACGGGCGTGCGCGTAGGGTGGGTGGGTTGGCTGTTGCAGGCCACTTTGATACCCCCACCGATGGAGAATGGAGATGATTGATTACCAGTTGACCGGCAAGACCGCGATCGTGACCGGCGGCGTGTCGGGCATCGGCCTGGCCGTGGCCCAGACACTGGCCACATCCGGTGCCTGTATCTCGGTCTGGGACCTGAAGCAGGATGCGGTGGATGCCACCGTGGCGCAGTTGCGCAATTCGGGTGCACAGGCCATCGGCATCGCGCTGGACGTCACCGACGAGGCGGCGGTGGAGGCAGCGGTGCAGCGCACGATCAAGGAACTCGACGGCCTGCACGTGGCGGTCAACAACGCCGGCATCAGCGGGCCGGCGGCCAGCAGCGGCGACTATCCGATTGATGGCTGGCAGCGCGTGATCGATGTCAACCTCACCAGCGTGTTCCTGTGCCAGCGTGCGCAGATCCAGGCCATGCGCGCTGCAGGCACGGGCGGCAGCATCATCAACATGGCCTCGATCCTGGGCCAGGTGGGCTATGCCGGCTCCACCGCGTATGTGGCGGCCAAGCACGGCGTGGTCGGGCTGACCCAGACCGCAGCGTGGGAACATGCGGCTGACGGCATCCGTGTCAACGCGGTGGGTCCGGGCTTCATCAGCACGCCACTGCTGGAGAAGATGGACCCGAAGGTGCGCGCCACGCTGGAAGGGCGGCACGCGTTGAAGCGGCTGGGTACGCCGCAGGAAGTGGCCGCGTTGGTAGCCTGGCTGGCCAGCGACGATGCCTCGTTCGCGACCGGCACGTACTACGCCATCGATGGTGGCTACCTCGCGCAGTGATGCGCTGAACGCGGGTTGCGGCGTCGCCGGGCATCGCCCGGCGCTACCGGGTGAACGCACTGTGGGGTGGTCTTCACCTCTGTGCCACGCATGCCACGCGACGCTCGGGGAAATACCCGGAGCCTGCCCATGGAACTCACCCAGGATGTCTCGATCCTGCTGCGCGTAGCCGCAGCGATGCTGTTCGGCGGTGTGCTCGGTGTCGAGCGGGAAATGGGCAAGCACGCCGCCGGCCTGCGTACGCACATGCTCATTGCCGGAGCGGCGGCATTGATCGTCGGTCTCGGCGACTCGGTGGCCGAGCATTTCCAGCAGGAGCGTTACCGCGATCTGCTGCAGGTTGATCCGGTGCGCCTGATCGAAGCGGTGGTGGCCTGTGTCGGCTTCGTGGCCGCTGGCACCATTCTGCGCGGCTCACGCGAGGACCAGGTCAGCGGCTTGACCACGGCCAGTTCGCTGATCATGGCGGCGGCGATCGGGATTGCGGTGGGGATCAGCAAGTACGTGATCGCGATCGGGGTCAGCGTGCTGTGCGTGCTGGTGCTGGCGGTGATGCGGCGGTTGGAGAAACGGATCTCGTAGGGAAGGTCGAGTTGTCGGCCAGCGGCCGGCACCATAAGGGCTCTAATGGTCAGACCAATATGAAGGCTAGCCCTATGGTCTAATAGGCTCTTCGTCGGAGTAGCGGTTAAATCCGCTGCAAGTGGTCTGATCGCGATCATTAATGGTAATACCAATGATCAACGGCCACGGCGACCCACCGCCTGCGGTGGGCTCCTTCCGTTTCCAGTCGAGAGTCTTCATGCAGCCCTGGCAACACCTGTACGACCCCGCCGGCAACCTGTGGTTGTCGAGCCTGATCGCGCTGCTGCCGATCGCGTTCTTCTTCGTTGCCCTGGCAGTGCTGCGCATGAAGGGCTGGCTGGCCGGCACGATCACCGTGGCCATCGCACTCAGCGTGGCCCTGTTGTTCTACCGCATGCCGGTGCCCCAGGCGCTGGGCGCGGCCGGCTTCGGTTTCGTCTACGGTCTGTGGCCCATCGCATGGATCATCATCGGTGCGGTGTTCCTCTACAAAGTTTCGGTCAAGACCGGGCAGTTCGACATCATCCGGGCCTCGATCCTCTCGGTGACCGAAGATCAGCGCCTGCAGATGCTGATGGTCGGCTTCGCTTTTGGCGCCTTCCTGGAAGGGGCGGCCGGTTTCGGTGCGCCGGTGGCGATCACCGCAGCGTTGCTGGTCGGGCTGGGCTTCAAGCCGCTGTATGCCGCCGGCCTGTGCCTGATCGTCAACACCGCGCCGGTAGCGTTCGGCGCGATGGGCATTCCGATCATCGTGGCCGGGCAGGTCACCGGCCTGGACGCATTCGAGATCGGCCAGATGGCCGGCCGCCAGTTGCCGTTCCTGACCATCATCGTGCTGTTCTGGATCATGGCGATCATGGATGGTTGGCGCGGTATCAAGGAGACCTGGCCGGCGGTGCTGGTTGCGGGTGGTTCGTTCGCCATCGCGCAGTACCTGACCTCCAATTTCATCGGCCCGGAACTACCGGACATCACCGCGTCGCTGGCGTCGCTGGTGTGCCTGACCCTGTTCCTGCGCCGCTGGAAGCCGGTGCGGATCTTCCGTTTCGACACCGAAACCAGCGCCGAGGCGGCCGCACAGGCACTGGAGGCACCGCGCCACAGCGTCGGCCAGATCGCCAGGGCATGGTCGCCGTTCCTGATCCTCACCGCGATGGTCACGCTGTGGAGCATCAAGCCGTTCAAGTCGCTGTTCGCGGCGGGCGGTCCGCTGGAAGGCTGGGTGCTGAAGATCCCGGTGCCGGGCCTGGACCAGCTGGTGCAGAAGATGCCACCGATCGTGGATGCGCCGCTGAGCTATGACGCCATCTACAAGTTCGACTGGTTCTCGGCCACCGGTACCTCGATCATCCTGGCCGGGGTGATTGCCATCATCGTGCTGCGCATGCCTGCACGTTCGGCGCTGCAGACCTTCGGCGAGACCGTGCGTGAGCTGCGCATGCCGATCTACTCGATTGGCATGGTGCTGGCGTTCGCCTTCATCGCCAACTACTCGGGACTGTCTGCCACGTTGGCCCTGGCACTGGCGCATACCGGCGACGCGTTCCCGTTCTTCTCACCGTTCCTGGGCTGGCTGGGCGTGTTCCTGACCGGTTCGGATACCTCGTCCAATGCCTTGTTCTCGGCACTGCAGGCCACCACCGCACAGCAGATCGGCGTGTCCGACGTGCTGCTGGTAGCGGCCAACACCACCGGCGGTGTCACCGGCAAGATGATCTCACCGCAGTCGATCGCCATTGCCTGCGCGGCGGTCGGCCTGGCCGGCAAGGAGTCGGATCTGTTCCGCTTCACGGTCAAGCACAGCCTGATCTTCACCACGATGGTCGGCCTGATCACCCTGGCCCAGGCTTACTGGCTGACCTGGATGATTCCCTGAGCCATGCGCGGCTGGCCGACCACCCGCTGCGCGCTTCGGGCCACAATGGCGCCATGAGCACGCAACGTATTTCGGACAAGGTGGCTGCGCAGCTGCGCGGCCTGGTGCAGGAACAACAGCTGCGGCCGGGCGACCGGCTGCCGGCCGAGCGCACCCTGGCGGTGCAGCTGGGGGTCTCGCGCACCGCGCTGCGCGAGGCCATCGCGCAGCTGGCCAGCCAGGGCCTGTTGACCGCACGGGTCGGTGGCGGCACCTACGTGGCCGAGCCTGCGGCACGCGCGCGGCAGGCGCTGGATGAACCGCTGGCGCCGTACCTGCCGCTGTTCCAGGGCGACCCGGAATACCGCTTCGACGTGCTGGAGATCCGCCACGCGCTGGAAGGTGCCACCGCCTGGCATGCGGCGCTGCGTGCCACCGACGAGGACCGCGCGCGCATCGCACAGGCCTTCCAGACCATGATGGACGCGCACGGCAAGGACGACCCCACTGGCGAGGCGGAGGCCGACGCGGCCTTCCACCTGTCCATCGCCGAGGCCTCGCACAACCTGGTGCTGCTGCAGGTGATGCGCGGGCTGTTCGAACTGCTGCAGACCAACATCTCGCAGAGCCGCGAAAAGCTCTACACCTCGGCGAGGACCTTCTCGCCGCTGTCCGACCAGCACCGCGAGATGATGGATGCGGTGCTGGCCGGCGACCCCGAACGCGCGCGCGCCGCCGCGCATGCCCACCTCGAGTTCGTGCACACCACGCTGCGCACCCTCGATGACAACGAAGCCCGGCGTGCGCGGGCCTCGCGCCTGCCTTCCCCCCACGGTTGACCCCATGATCATCTCCGCCTCCACCGATTACCGTGCTGCTGCCGAACGCCGGCTGCCGCCGTTCCTGTTCCACTACATCGATGGCGGCGCGTATGCCGAGCACACGCTGAAGCGCAACGTTTCCGACCTGTCCGACATCGCGCTGCGCCAGCGCATCCTGCGCAACATGTCCGACCTGAGCCTGGAAACCGAGCTGTTCGGCGAAAAACTGGCGATGCCGGTGGCGCTGGCGCCGGTCGGCCTGACCGGAATGTATGCGCGGCGCGGCGAGGTACAGGCGGCGCGCGCGGCCGACAGCCGCGGCATTCCGTTCACCCTGTCCACGGTGTCGGTGTGCCCGATCGAGGAAGTGGCACCGGCCATCCAGCGGCCGATGTGGTTCCAGCTGTACGTGCTGCGCGACCGTGGCTTCATGCGCAACGCGCTGGAGCGGGCGCAGGCCGCCGGCGTGACCACGCTGGTGTTCACCGTGGACATGCCGGTGCCGGGCGCGCGCTACCGCGATGCACACTCGGGCATGAGCGGCCCGAATGCCTCGCTGCGCCGTATCGGCCAGGCCATCACCCATCCGCACTGGGCGTGGGACGTGGGCCTGTTCGGCCGCCCGCATGACCTCGGCAACATCTCCACCTACCGCGGCAACCCGACCGGGCTGGAGGATTACATCGGTTGGCTGGGCAGCAACTTCGATCCCTCCATTTCGTGGAAGGACCTGGAGTGGATCCGCGAATTCTGGAAGGGCCCGATGGTGATCAAGGGCATCCTCGACCCGGATGACGCGCGTGATGCGGTGAAGTTCGGTGCCGATGGCATCGTGGTCTCCAATCACGGTGGCCGCCAGCTGGACGGCGTGCTGTCCACCGCACGTGCGTTGCCGGCCATCGCCGATGCGGTGCAGGGCGACCTGAAGATCCTCGCCGATTCCGGCATCCGCACTGGCCTGGACGTGGTGCGCATGCTGGCGCTGGGGGCCGATACCGTGCTGCTGGGCCGCGCCTTCATCTATGCGCTGGCCGCGCAGGGCGAGGCCGGCGTGGCCAACCTGCTGGACCTGATCGCCAAGGAAATGCGCGTGGCGATGACCCTGACCGGTGCGCGCCGCATCGCCGACATCGGCCGCGACTCGCTGGTCAGCCTGCCATGAGCGGCCACGACGCCGTGCTGGCACAGTTGCGCGATGCGGTCGGCAATCGCCATGTAATGACCGGCGACAAGGCTACGCGCCGCTTCCGCCGCGGCTACCGTTTTGGCGATGGCCCAGTGCTGGCGGTGGTGCGCCCGGGGACGCTGCTGGAACTGTGGCGCGTGCTGCAGGCAGCGGTGCAGGGCGGCGCGGCGATCATCCTGCAGGCGGCCAACACCGGCCTGACCGGCGGCTCGACCCCGGACGGCGATGACTATGGCCGGCCGATCGTGCTGGTCAACACGCTGCGCCTGACCGGCATCCAGCTGTTGAACGAAGGCCGCCAGGTGCTGTGCCTGCCCGGTGCCACGCTGGACCGCCTGGAGCAGACGCTGGCCCCGCTGGGTCGCGAACCGCATTCGGTGATCGGCTCGTCCTGCATCGGTGCCTCGGTGCTGGGCGGCATCTGCAACAACTCCGGTGGCGCGCTGGTGCGACGTGGCCCGGCCTACACCGAGCTGGCGCTGTATGCGCAGGTCGATGCACAGGGCCAGTTGCAGCTGGTCAACCATCTGGGCATCGCGCTGGGTGATACGCCCGAGCAGATCCTGCAGCGCCTGCAGGCCGGTGACTACACGGCCGCCGACGTGGGCGATGGCGACGGCCGTGCGGCTTCCGATCCACGCTATGCCGAGGAAGTACGCAAAGTCGATGCCGATACTCCCGCACGCTTCAATGCGGATCCCAGCCGCCACTTCGAGGCAGCGGGATCTGCCGGCAAGCTGGCAGTGTTCGCGGTGCGCCTGGACACCTTCGAGAAGGAGGCTGCCGAGGTCTTCTATATCGGCAGCAATCGCACCGACAGCCTCACCGCGATCCGTCGCCAGCTGCTGACCGGCTTCGAGCGCCTGCCGATCGCCGGCGAGTACATTCACCGCGATGCCTATGACATCGGCGAGCGCTACGGCAAGGACAGCTTCCTGCTGATCGATCGCCTCGGTACCTCCCGTGTGCCCGCGGCGTTCGCATTGAAGAGCCGCGTCGATGGCTGGTTCGAACGGCTGGGCCTGCGCGGGGTGACCGACCGGGTGATGCAGGTGCTGACCGGCCTGCTGCCCTCGCACCTGCCAAAGCGCATGGGCGAGTTCCGGCAACGCTACGAGCATCACCTGTTGCTGAAGGTCTCTGCCCAGGACGCTGCGGAAACCGAGGCCTGGTTGCGCGGGTTCTTCGCCGGGCACGAAGGCGGCTATTTCCACTGCACGGCCGAGGAGGGACGCAAGGCGTTCCTGCATCGCTTCGCGGTGGCCGGTGCGGCAGTCCGCTATCGCGAAGTGCATCGTGAGCAGGTGCAGGACATCGTCGCGCTGGATATCGCATTGCGCCGCGACGATACGGATTGGTTCGAGCAGTTGCCGGCCGATATCGACGGCCGCCTGCTGCACAAGCTGTACTACGGCCACTTCCTGTGCCACGTGTTCCACCAGGACTACATCGCGCGCAAGGGCGAAGACCCGGTGGCGATCGAGCATGCGATGTGGGCGCTGCTGGACCAGCGTGGCGCCGAGTATCCGGCCGAGCACAACGTCGGCCACCTGTACCCGGCCAAGCCGGCGCTGGCAGGTTTCTACCGGCAGCTGGACCCGAGCAATACCTTCAACCCGGGTATTGGCCAGACCTCGAAGGAAAAAGGGTGGGGTGGCTGCGACTGCGGATGATGTAGAGCCGAGCCTATGCTCGGCTGCTCTTCCCGACAGACAGCAGTCGAGCATGGCTCGACGCTACAAGGGCGATGCCGGGCAGGTCCGCCGCCGTCCGGGTAACGGTTACCATCGGAATCCCAGCCACAGGAGCCGCCCATGCCTTCCATTCCCGTCCGCGCCGCCCTGTGCGCTGCATTGCTGGCGACCCCGCTGCTGGTGCTGGCGCAGTCTTCTATCCTGCCGCAGCAGCGCGATGCCGCCGGCAACGTGATGGAACCGCTGGGGCAGGTGCTGGAACAGGGCGGGCAGGGCGAAGTACGCACGCAGTACTGCACGCTTGATCGTGTCTGGTGCGTGCGTGTGCAACCGGTGGCCGAGGACGGTGATCGGCCAACGACGCTGGAAGTCTCTGAACGGGTGGCCGGCGAAAGCGAAGCGCATACCTACCACGTCAGCATCGACGTGCCGCAGGAAAGCGAGCTGTCGCTGTGGCCGTGGATCGTGCGCCTGGCTCCGGGTATCGGCAGCGATCAGCCGGTGACCGACCCGCAGCAGCGCGCCCACCAGAATGTGCTGGTAGGCGGCATCGTCAAGTTCAGCACCATGTACTCCGGTGGAGGTGCCGACGCGTCCACGCTGCAGTTGGCACGCGTGCGCCACCTGCAGGACGACATCCAGGTGGACGACGACGTGCTGACGGTGCCATGGCTGGGCAATGCGATGATCCGTGCGTGTTTCAGCGAGCAGGACATGAAGCAGCGCGCAGGCGCCTGCCACGACGAATACGGGTTCTCGGCCAGGCTCGGGCTGGATCCGGTGGCCGAGGGCATGCCGGTGCTGCGCTACCAGACGGTGGCAACCCGCTTTCCGGCGGGCGTTTCGCGTTTCGAGGATTCGCTGGCCAAGGGCCCGCTGAAGAAGAAGGACCTGCGCACCGAGCAGGACCCGGCATGCAGCTACACGCGGCTGTTCCGCTTCAATGATGGGGTGTTCCACCCCGACCAGGCGCTGCCGGACTGCGCGGGGTATACCGAACCCTGAGCTGTAGAGCCGAGCCTGCGCTCGGCTGTCACGGAAGCGCAGCCGAGCATGGGCTCGGCTCTACAGCGCCTACTCGCAGCGGGTAGCGGTGATGATGTTGTCCTTGTCCACGTACACGCGCAGGCGATCCTGGCGGATGTCCTTCGTGGTGATGGTGCTGGGGCCGATCGGGTTGACCAGGCCGGCGCCGCTCTCGCTGGACAGGCGGCGGATGTTGGGTTCGTTGGCCGGCTGGCCGATTGCCCAGCCCAGCTGGCTGGCATCGCAGTGGCCGGTACCCTTGACCTGCGGGCCAGGGGTGCTGACGCAGGCCGACAGCAGCAGGGCCGACGCAGGCAGTAACAGGGACAGACGGAAGGCGGACATGCGAGCGCTCCTGCGCAGGGAAGATGGCGGAACGATAGCACCCGTCGCGCGAAAGGCGTCAGCACTCCGGTCATTGCCGGCACAGCGTGGTCATTGCATAGTGGGAGGGATGGCTGGCAGCACGCCAGCGGGCAGGCCGGGCCATTCCGGTGCAGGTGTTGGATACGCTATGACGGCAGGCAGTTTGCGCGACAAGCGCAGGGCGAGAAGAGTACTGGCAGTGTCGGTGCTGGGCGTGGCGTTTGCCGCCTCTGCCATCGAGCCGACGCCGGACGCCGCTGCGGAAGCGCCGGTGTTCGGTGCCTGGCGCAACCTGCAGACCGAGGCAGGCTACGCACCCGCCCAGCGCAACCTGGCGTTCGCGATGCTGCCGCAGGCCGCCACCCGCGGCGATCGATTCGCCATTGTCGATCGTGAGGGCAAGCGCGCGGTGTGCTGCCTGCAGGTGGCCAGCCCGTCGCTGGGCGTGGCCGCACTGCGCGAGCAATACCACCTGCCACAGGCCTGGGTGACCGACCTCAGCAATGGCCGCAGCCCGGCACGCCCCTACCTGCCGCACGTCTATGCGATGCAGCGCGTGGATGAACTGGCTGACTATGGTTTCACCGATGTGCCGGGGGCCTACAGCGACCTGGGGGGGCTGCTGATTCCCGAAGGTGCCGCGCTGGAGGCCGATGGCAGCGCCGTGCGCCTGGGTGATGACCGTTATCCCCTGCATTTCCAGCGCCAGCCGCACGCCGAAGATGATGGCGCACTGGACCGCTACACCCTGCAGGCGGGCGAGGGCGTGGCTCCGATCGTGGTTGAAGTGCCGTTCGGCACCTACTGATTGCAGCACCGCGCTGGCTAGAATGCAGTGCGGCGCCGCCTGCCGTGCCTGTTCCGTGAGTCGCCGCCGTGTCCCTGCGCTCGTTGCTGCTGTCGCCCCTGCTGCTGTTGTCCGCCTGTGCGAGCGCGCCGCCTCCGCCGCCCGTCCATTCCGATGCGCTGTGGCGCCTGATCGAGCGTGACTGCCAGGCAGCTGACGGCCCGCGCGGCAGCTGCCTGCGGGTGGAGACGGCGGCCGGCCGCCGTGACGTGCTGGTCAAGGATGCACACGGTGACTACCAGTTCCTGCTGATGCCGCTGGACAAGGTAAGTGGCATCGAGAACCGCGGTCTTTACCAGCGTGGGGCGCCCAACTATTTCGCGGCCGCCTGGCAGGCGCGCGCGCACACCGAACAGGCCCTGGGCCAGCCATTACCGCGCAACGTAGCCAGCCTGGCGCTGAACTCACCGCACGGACGGTCGCAGCACCAGTTGCATATCCATGTCGATTGCCTGCGCACGGACGTGCTGCAGGCCCTGGATGCACACGCCGGCGCCCTGGGGCCACGCTGGTCACCGTTGCCGGTGCTTCTGCGCGGGCATCAGTACCAGGCCTATCTGTTGCCCGGTGCGGAAATGACCGCCAATCCGCTCAACCTGCTGGCCTATGGCCTGAGCGGCGTGGGCGATGTGGGCCAGTGGAGCCTGGTGGTGGCCGGACGCGATGACGTGCAGGGTGGCCCCGGCTTCATCCTGCTGGCCACCCGCGTGGATGCCGCCAGCGGCAACGATGCCAGCGGCGAAGAACTGCAGGATCACGCCTGCACGGTGCTGACCGGCGCGGGTGCGGCACTGGAGCGGGTGCGCTAGCCGATCCGCTGCAGGTGGCTGCGCCACGCTGGCGCGGTAAGCGCCAGCAACTGGCGGTCATGCCATCCCTCGGCGTCCAGGTGGTAGTCGCGCAGGATGCCTTCACGCATGAAGCCCAGGGCCTGCAGTGCCTGGGCGAAAGGGGTGGTGCAACCCGGTGGCAGCAGTACGAAGATGCGATGCAGGCCGACATTGTCGAACAGGAACGGGCACAGCGCGCGCAGTGCGGCCTGTGGATGGGCGTTGCGGTGCTGCAGCGACTGCAGTTCTGCGCAGCGCGAATGCAGTGACTGCAGGCGGACATGCAGTTGGTCGTGCAGGATGCCCTGCGCGTCGTCGAACACGCCCAGTACCAGCAGATCGTTGTCTTCCTGTAGGCGTGAACGATGAACGCTGGCGAGGAAGCGGGCCTCTTCATCAATGCCGTAGGAAGGCCGTTGGCCGCGCTGGCGACGGTCGTCGAAGGTGCGCCAGCGCGGCAGATCGGTGCGCTGGAAGGAGCGCAGGGTGATGGGCGTTGCCTGGAGGTGCAGCAGGTGGCGGCGCAGGACGGGGCGCAGCGGGGCGAGGTGAGTGTAGGTGGCGCGGTTGGTCATCCATGCACGATGCGTATCGGAAACGCGCCAGACCATGCAATTCATTGCAAAAGTGTGGCGGCGCCGTGGGTCCGTCTGATTCGGTTCAGGCATAAGCCCATCAGGGCTGGTCATTTCCGTTGAAACCACCCATTCAGGACACTTTCGTTACGGGATCGTTATGTGCCGCACAGGCCACGGCTCCCCCGTACCACCCGCCCACTCCCCCAGGAAGCCCATGTCCGCCTCCCACAAGGCGTTGCGCCCGCGTCCGCTGGTGCTCGCGCTGTCGTCCCTGATGCTGGTCTCGCTGCCGGCCTTCGCGCAGGAAAGCGCACCCACCACATTGCAGGAAGTGAAGGTCACCGGCTCGCGCATTCCCCGTGCCAGTGTCGAGGGGCCCTCGCCAGTGACGGTGATCAGCCGCGAGCAGATCGATGCGCAGGGCTACCGCAATGCCTTCGACGCGCTGAGCGCGCTGACCGAGAACACCGGCAACGTGCAGGGCGAGGACTTCGGCAATACGTTCACGCCGGCCGCCAACACCATCAACCTGCGTGGACTGGGTCCGAACCGCACGCTGGTGCTGGTCAACGGCCGCCGCCAGGCCGACTACCCGCTGGCCTACGAGGGCTCGGTGAACGTGGTCAACCTCGCCAACATTCCCAGCGCCCTGATCGAGCGCATCGAGGTGCTCGCCGCGGGTGCGTCGGCGGTGTATGGCTCCGATGCCATCGCCGGCGTGGTCAACATCATCCTCAAGGACCGCTTTGAAGGCGTGGACGTGAACGTGCGCGCCGGCGGCACCCAGCAGGGCGGGGGTGACAACCAGCGTGCGCAGGTGGTCGGTGGCAGTTCCGGCGAGCGTTGGGATGCGCTGTTCGGCTTCGAGTTCGACGTGCGCAAGGCGATCCACGCGCGCCAACGCGACTTCATGGATTCACTGGACGATGATCCGGCCGGCAAGGCGCCGCAGGCGACCGCGATCGCCTATCGCCGCAATGCTGCCACCGGCCGCAACATCGATCCGGGCGTGAGCGGCTGCGACGCAGCGTCGGGCATTTATGGCGGCAGCGTGTTCCGTGCCAACAACCCGCGCCAGGGCTGGTACTGCGGCAGCAACGAGGCCGCCGCCAGCTACTGGACCGTGCAGACCCAGAAGCGCAACCTCAATGGCTATGGCCTGTTGACCTTCCACGTCAACGACACCACCGACCTGTTCGCCGATGTCGCCGTGGGCAGCGCGCGCATCTACAACAACACGCGCGCGCCGACCTGGACGTCCTCACGCAACTACTTCTACAACCAGAACAGCGGGAACCTGGAGAGCTGGTACCGCCGCTTCGCGCCGGAAGAAATCGGTGGCCTGCCGCGCAATGCCAATCGGTTCCTGGAGAACTCGTGGTCGTTCAACGTGGGCGCACGCGGCCAGATCGGCGACAGCGGCTGGGACTACGAGGCGGTCTACAGCCGGTCGCGCTACGAGAACCGGACCCGTCGCCCGGTGCTGCTGGCCGGCATCAACGAGTACCTGCTGGGTCCGAAGCTGGGCGTGCGCAATGGCGTGGAGGTCTATGCGCCGGACCCGGTGCGCCTGTTCAAGCCTTTGACTCCGAACGAGTATGCGGGCCTGTCCGACTATCAGGAAAGTCGCAACGCGGCGTGGCTGCAGACCTTCAGTGCCAGTGTCAATGGCCGCCTGTTCGCACTGCCGGGCGGCGATGCTGCGCTGGCCGCAGTGGTCGAGGCCGGCAGCCAGGGCTACCGCAACCGCCCGGACCCGCGGCTGGGCACCGGCGAGTTCTGGAACACCAGCGCCGGTATCGGTGCCGGCGGTGATCGCGATCGCTATGCGGCCGGCGTTGAACTGCAGTTGCCGTTGCTGCAATCGCTGACCACCACGCTGGCCGGCCGCTACGACCAGTACCGCGCAGGCGGCGAGCACATCGGCAAGGCGACCTGGAGCTTCGGCGTCGAGTTCCGCCCGATCGAGAGCCTGTTGATCCGCGGCTCTGCCGCGACCAGCTTCCGTGCGCCGGACATGAACTACGTGTTCGCCACCGAGACCCGCGGCTACAACCCGGGCATGACCGATTACTGGCGCTGCCGTACTGCAGGCCAGTCGTACGACAACTGCGACTACAACGGCCTGTCGATCGACTACAGCAACCGCGCCAACGCACAGTTGCAGCCGGAAACCGCAAAGTCGTACGGCTTCGGCGTGGTCTGGTCGCCGCTGTCCGGGCTGGATTTCAGCGCCGACTACTACGACATCCGCATCGACAACGAGGTGACCAGCCTCGATACCAGCCGTATCCTGCGTGACGAGGCCGATTGCCGCCTGGGCCGCACGCTGGGCGGCGAAGCGCGCGATATCGGTTCACCGCTGTGCCAGGACGCACTGTCGCGGGTGATCCGCAATCCGTCCAATGCCACGGTGCAGCCGGACCAGGTGACCCGCGTGCTGATCAATCCGATCAACGCGGCCTCCGAATCGGTGCGTGGCCTGGACCTGAAGGGCAACTGGCGTTTCGATGCCGGCCGCTATGGCCGCTTCACCACGCGCCTGGCCTACACCGTGGTGCTGGAGCACAAGTACCGGCAGTTCTCCGATGATCCGGAGCGTGACATCCGCAATTCGCTGGATGATTACCAGTGGCGCAGCAAGGCCAATGGCAGCATCACCTGGAACCAGGGTGACTGGACCACCACGCTGTACGGCAATCGTTTCGGTTCACTGCCGAAGACCGATGGCAGTGGCCGCATCGCGCCGTACATGACCTACAACGCCAGCGTGTTCCGCCAGTTCGGCGAGAACCTGTCGGTGGGCGTGATCGTCAACAACCTGCGTGACAGCCGCCCGCCGGCAGACAGGAACGGGGGCGGCTGGCCGTTCTACCCGGTCGGCAACTACGACCCGTATGGCCGCCAATACTGGCTGCAGCTGGACTACCGGTTCCGCTGACCGGGCGGGCAGACAGAAGGCCCGGCAATGCCGGGCCTTCTGCTGTCTAGACACCGCGGTGATGGCGCGCGCGGTCGCCTAGGGCAGCGCCTGTTGCAGGTACGACTCGATGACGTAGCTGAAAGGCTGCTGCTGGCGGTCGCGCAACAAGGCACGCACCTCGAGGATCACGCCGTGATCGCCTTCGCCCCGCGGCGGCCAGAACGTCTGGTCAGCCAGGGTCTGGCGCTGGAAACCGAGCGGGCCGACCACGCGACCGAACGGTTCGTCGGTGCTGTCCAGCACCTGGTTCATGGCCGGGCTGAGGTGGCCAGGCAGGTACCAGTTGTCGGCCTCGGACAGCACGCGGCTGCCGCAGACCAGCTGTACGCGGCGATAGCGCAGTTCGGTACCCGGCGTCGCGCCCAGCGCCTGCAGAACTTCGGCGGGGGCAGGCTTGTCCTGGCCGTGCACGCGCACCGCGCGCACCCGGGCTTGTTCGGCCAGCCCATGTTCGGCGCACCAGTGTTCCAGCGTGGCGGTGGCGCTCTGCCCGGACAGCACGCGCTGGTGCAGGCGCTCGACCAGTGCAGCCGGTGCGATGCGCTGCTGGCCCGGCGGCGACTGCAGCGGTGCAGCGGCCGCAGCATCAGTGGCGGACAGGCTGGCGATCGGGGCGGCGGCAAGCAGGGATGCGGCCTGCCAGCGGCGGAGACGATCGTGGCGGTCGGACGGGCCCATGCGGCATCACAGCGGAAACAGGTGCCTATGGTACCCGTTCAGGCGTGTGCACGGCGTGGCTGCGAGCCCCGTCGCAACCACGTTCATCGGATTGGTGAATATGTGGCATCCAGATATTTCGTTGGCCGATGGCAGCGCGGGCGCGCAGGATGGCGTCATGACTTGGCTTTCCGGGAGTTTCCGATGACGCTTCAGTTCGTCCATGGCGGTGTAGACCGCTACGGCGCGCCACTGCATTTCCATATCCGTGACGGCCGCATCAGTGGCCTCAATGGCGAGGCCTCGCCGGCCGACGGGGCGGAATGCATCGACCTGCAGGGCTTCGCGGTCCTGCCCGGGCTGGTCGACGGCCACATCCATCTGGACAAGAGTTTTGTCGGCGACCGCTGGCACCCGCATCAGCCGGTGAACAGCCTGCGTGAGCGGCTGGCGGTGGAGAAGGCCGCGGTAGCGGGTGCCGCGCCGATGGTGGACCGTGCCGAGGCATTGATCCGCCAGTGCAGCAGCTTCGGCACGGTGGCCATGCGCTGCCACGTCGACATCGACGGCAGCACGGGCCTGCGTCATCTCGAGGCGGTACGCGAGGCCTCGCTCCGCTGTGCCGGCCTCATGCGCATCCAGCTGGTAGCGTTCCCGCAGGCCGGGGTGATGTCCTGTCCGGGTACCGCCGCCGTGCTTGAGCAGGCCCTTGCAGCGGGCGTGGAGGTGCTGGGAGGTATCGACCCGACCACGCTGGATGGCGATGCCGAAGGCCAGCTGGCACTGCTGTTCGGCCTGGCCGAGCGCTATGGCGTGCGCCTGGACATCCACCTGCACGAGCCCGGCGAAACCGGACTGGCCCAGTTGCTGCGCATTGCCGCGCGGACCCGGGCCGCTGGCCTGCAGGGGCGGGTGGCGGTCAGTCATGCCTACTCGCTGGGCGAAGTGCCGCTGGCGCGCGCGGTGCAGGTGGGCGAGGCGCTGGCGACGGCGGGCGTAGCGATCATGAGCAACGCGCCGGGGGATCATCCGTTCCCGCCGCTGCGTGCGCTGCATGATGCCGGCGTGCGCGTGTTCGCTGGCAACGACAACATCCGCGACTGCTGGTGGCCTTACGGCAACGGCGATCTGCTGCAGCGGGCGATGCTGCTGGGCTACCGCTCGGGCTTCTACACCGATGCCGACCTGATGCTGGCGCTGGACATGGTCACAACCCATGCTGCACAGGCGATCGGGCTGCCGCAGCACGGCATTGCCGAAGGCCTGCCGGCCACCTTCGTGGCGGTGCGCGCCGATCACGGTCCGGCGGCCGTGGCCGCAGTGCCGGTGGAGCGACGCGTGGTGGTGGACGGCCGCTGGCTGTAGATCCAGGCCGCGCCAACCTCTGTAGCGCCGAGCCATGCCCGGCGGCTTTCAGGCGTAATCGTCGGCGCGGGTAGCGACGAATTCTTCCAGCCACGCCAGCAGATGGGCGATGTCGATGACCTCGCCCTGCTCCACGCGCTTGAGCAGCAGGGTGCTGGCGCCGATCTGCAGGCTGCTGTCGGAATAGCGCAGCACCGCATCGATGCCCCAGGCATCGGTGACCTGCATCCAGGCCAGGCCCGGCACGCGCTGGGCCAGAGTGTCACCGAACGCCACGCCCAGCGCTTCCCAGCCGCCGCAGTCGTCACGATCGATCAGTTCGGCATCGACCACGCGCTGCAATGTGCTGGTGGCCAGCGGCCATTGCACCGGCAACGTCGGGAAGCTGGCGGCCACGCGTGAGGCGATCCGTGCACGCTGGTGCTGCAGGTGCGTCTGCAGGGCTGCAGGCAGGGGATCGAATCGCGTCGGGGGTTGGTCGGACATGGCGAGGCGCCGTGGAGCACGGAAGCAGGGGGCACTGTACGAGGCGATGATGCCCGCCGTGCGGCAAGATTGATCAGATATCGATGATCAATGCGCGAAAGGCATCCACGCGTGGCGTGGATCCACTGTGGTCAGTCCGGTTCGCGCTGTACCTGCCGCCACAGCTCGCTGGCCAGTGCCCGCACCGCATCATCGGCATCGGCACGATGCAGCAGACCGATTTCGTAGTTGTCGATCACCGGCAGCCCGCGCTCGCCATCGATGATGCGGTGCTCGCGCGTGACCGCGCGGCGCGGCAGCAGGCTGACGCCGATGCCATCAGCCACCGCGCCCTGGATGCCACTCAGCGACGAACTGGTGAAGGCAATGCGCCAGCGCAGGCCCAGCGCTTCCACGGCGTGGATCATCTCGTCGCGGTACAGCCCTCGCGGCGGGAAGGTGACCAGCGGCAGCGGGTCCTGCTGCAGGCAACTGCTGCGCAGGCTGTCGATCCAGTGCATCGGCTCGCGCCGGCAATGCACCGCCTGGCGGCTGTTGCGGCGCTGCTTGACCAGCACCAGGTCCAGCTCGCCGTGGTCGAAGCCCTGCGCCAGGTCACGGCTCAGGCCGCTGCTGATCTCCAGTTTCACCTGCGGGTGGCGGCGGCTGAAGGCGGCCAGCATGCGCGTGGTCTGCGGGTTGACGAAGTCCTCCGGCACGCCGATGCGGACGGCGGTCTCCACCGTCGCGCCGGCCAGCGCCTGTGCCATTTCCTCGTTCAGGTCGAGCATGCGCCGCGCGTAGCCGAGCAGGGTGTGGCCGGCGTCGGTGGGGTGAACGTCGCGGTGGCCGCGTTCGAGCAGGCGATGCCCGGCCAGTTCCTCCAGCCGGCGTACCTTCTGGCTGACCGTGGACTGCGTCGAATGCAGGCGCGTGGCCGCCGTGGTGAAGCTGCCGCAGTCGGCCACCATCACCAGCGCCCGCAGCAGGTCCAGTTCGAACAGGGTTCTATTCGATTTGGCACTGTCTTGCATTTGAACATTTCACTTCTGGATACCCAGGCCGACTTCTACCATGCGGGGCAGGGGCCGGCAATGCGCGGCCCCTGCGACCATCGCCCTGCGGCGATGGAGAAAAGGAGACACCGTGATGCGCTTCCATTGCCCTGCTGGCTGGCCTGCACCGTTCACGCGCGTGCTGTTGTTGTGTCTGCTGGCCATGGTCACCCCTGCCTGCACTGCCACCTCCAGAGCCGACGCAGACGCGCGCCTGCGTGATGCCGCCAGCCGCGGCGATGCCGAGGCGGTGCGCGGCGCGCTGGCCGAAGGTGCTGATCTGGAGGCGCACGATGGCCAGGGCCGCACGGCGCTGCTGCTGGCCACGCAGGGCAACAACGTGGATGCCGCGCGCGAACTGATCGAGGCCGGGGCGGACGTCAATGCCAAGGATGCGCTGCAGGACAGTGCCTACCTGTATGCCGGCGCGCGCGGCCTGGATGAGATCCTGGCGATGACCCTGGCGCACGGCGCCGATCTGCGCAGCACCAACCGCTATAGGGGCACTGCGTTGATTCCGGCCGCCGAGCGCGGCCACGTCAGCACCGTGCGCATGCTGCTGCGTGCAGGTGTGGCGGTGGACCACGTCAACCGCCTGCACTGGACCGCGCTGCTGGAAGCGATCCTGCTTGGCGACGGTGGTGAACGCCATGTGCAGATCGTGCAGCTGCTGCTGGAGGCCGGTGCCGACCCGGAGCTGGCCGATGGCGATGGCGTAACGCCGCTGGCGCACGCGCGCCAGCGTGGCTATGCCGGCATTGAAACCCTGCTGCGCCAGCACGGCGCGGCGCGCTGAACCGCTACTCCTTCCACCCGCACGCTGGCCGTGCCTACCAGGATGCTGTCCATCATGTTCCGTTCCCGCCCGTTGTCCCTTGCCATCCTTCTTGCGGTGGCGCCGCTGTCGGTATCTGCTGCCGAGCGCGCCGACCTGCTGATCCGCAATGCCATCGTGGTCGACGTCGAGCACGCCAGCACGCGGGCCGGGCAGAGCGTGGTGATCCGCGGCGAGGACATCGTCGCGGTGGGCCCGGACGCGCAGCTGCGCGGCCAGTGGAGCGCGGCCCGCCAGATCGATGCCAAGGGCAAATACCTGATCCCGGGCCTGTGGGACATGCATGTGCACTTCGGTGGCGGCCCGGCGCTGATCGAAGAGAACAAGGCGCTGCTGCCGCTGTACATCGCGCACGGCATCACCACCGTGCGTGACTGTTCCGGCGATCTGCCCGAGCAGGTGCTGCAGTGGCGTGGCGAGATCGCCAGGGGCACGCTGTTCGGCCCGCGCCTGCTCAGCTCGGGCGCGAAGATCGAAGGCATCAAGCCGGTCTGGAAGGGCACGATCGAAGTGGGCAGCGAGGCCGACGTCGACAACGCGATCACCCGACTGCAGCACGACAGGGTCGACTTCGTGAAGATCACCGACAGCACGCTGAAGCCGGATCTGTTCCTGTATTCGGCCAGCGCAGCGCGCAAGGCCGGCTTCAAGGCCTCGGGCCACATTCCGATGGCGCTGACGGTGGAGCAGGCGGTCGATGCCGGCCTGGCCTCGATCGAGCACCTGGACTACGCATTCAAGGCCGGCAGCAAGGACGAAGCGAAGATCGCCGCCGACTTCGGCGCCGGCCGCATCGACCGCGCGGAAGCCAATCGCCGCCTCGACGCCAGCTTCGACCGTGACACCGCGATGCACGCCTACCGTGATTTCGCCAAGCGCGGCGTATTCGTGACCCCGACCCTCAACGGTGGCCGTATCCTCGATTTCCTGGACCAGGATGACCACGCCAACGATCCGTACCTGGCCTACATCGGCCCGGGCCTGCGCGCGACCTACCAGTGGCGCGTGGACCGCGCGGCGAAGGCGACGCCGGCACAGATCGAGGCGCGCCACGCGCAGTACCACCAGGTGGCTGCCGTGCTGCCGTTGCTGCAGGAGGCGGGCGTGACGATCATTGCCGGCACCGATGCGGGCTTCCTCAACTCGTTCAACTTCCCGGGCATCGCCCTGCACCAGGAACTGCAGCTGTTCGTGAAGGAGGGCCTGAGCGCGCCGCAGGCGCTGTCGGCCGCAACCCGTTCCGGCCCGGCCTGGTTTGGCCAGATGGACCGTTACGGTGATGTCGCGCGGGGCAAGGCCGCCGACCTGGTGCTGCTGACCGCCAACCCACTGCAGGACATCGCCGCCACCGAGAAGATCGACAGCGTGATCCTGCGCGGCAACGTGTATGACCGCGCCGCGCTGGACAAGATGCTGGCCGACACCAAGGCCAAGGTCGCGGCGTGGAATGCCGAGGCTGCGAAGGCGCAATGATCGACAGGGTCGGATCCCTTCTCAACGGGAAGGGCTCTGACCCTGTGGTCTTGAACGAAATCCACGCCATGCGTGGATGATGGGGCCGGTGACCTAGCGCGGTGCCGGCCGCATGCCGTGCAACTGCGGCAGTGCGGCCTTCATCGCATCGATGAAGGCGCGCAGCCGTGGCGGCTGCTGGCGCGCGGCAGGAAACACGACGTGTACCGGCAGTGCCGGTGCCTGCCAGTCCGGCAGCAGCTGCACCAGCCGCCCTTGTGCGAGGTCGTCGGCCACCAGCCAGGCCGAGACCACCGCTGCGCCCAGCCCGGCGCGTGCAGCCTGCTGTACCACGAACAGGTTATCGCTGAGCAGGCGCGGGCTGATTGACAGCGTATGCGCCCGGCCCTGCGCATCATGCAGCAGCAGGCGTTCGCGGTAGTAGGTGACCAGCGAGATCCACGGCAGTGACTGTGCCTGTTCCGGCGTACTGACCGCCGTGGCGTCCACCAGCGAGGGCGCTGCCACGACGATGCGCGGCACTTCTGCGAGCGGCAGTGCAACCATGCGCGGTTCGTCGACAGGGCCCACCCGCACCGCGCAGTCGATGCCTTCTGCGATGAAATCCGGGCGACGATCTTCAAGGATCCACTCCAGGCTCAGCTGCGGGTGCTGGGCGAGGAATGCGAGCATGGTAGGCAGCAGCTGCGCCTGGCCAAAGGCGTGCGGCACCATCACCCGCAGGCGTCCGCGCAGCGTTTCCGGTTCGCCGTTCAGCTCGGCCTGCAGCGACTCCCATTCGTCGACCACGCGCTGCGCATGACGCTGGCAGCGCAGGCCGTCCTCGGTCAGTTGCAGGCCATGGGTGGAGCGCTGCAGCAGGCGCAGGCCGAGCTGCCGCTCCAGTGCCTGCAGGCGTCGGCTGACCGTCGGCTGGGTGGTGCCCAGCTGCAGGGCCGCAGCAGACAGGCTGCCGGCATCGACGATGCGCAGGAAGGTGCGCAGCAGATCCAGGCGATCAGCGCCGGTGGCGAGGTCATTCATGCGTGTGGCGTATGAAATATATGTGCCAGAGCCTACTACAGACGTATGGCGAATACAGGCAGGATACGCCCACTTCCTCTACGGGGCTCCCCCATGTCTACCCCCTCGCTGTCTGTTGCGGCCGCACCGGCGACCGTGCCTTCCGCCCCATTGGTGCTGGCAATGGCGGCCGGTGCCGGCTTCTCGGTCGCGTCGCTGTATTACAGCCAGCCCATGCTGGGCCTGATCGCCCAGGACCTGGGCGCCGGTGAGCGCGCCGCCGGCCTGGTGCCAACCTTGACCCAGCTCGGCTACGCACTGGGCATCCTGCTGCTGGCACCGCTGGGCGATCGCTTCGACCGCCGCCATCTGATCCTGTTGAAGTCCGCGCTGCTGGCGCTGGCACTGGGCGCCGCCGCGATGGCCGGGCACCTGCCGGGCCTGCTGATGGCCAGCCTGCTGGTCGGGCTGATGGCAACGCTGGCGCAGGACATCGTTCCCGCCGCTGCGGTGCTGGCACCGGATGCGCAGCGCGGCCAGATCGTCGGCCGGGTGATGACCGGCCTGCTGCTCGGCATCCTGTTGTCGCGGGTGGTCAGTGGCGTGGTGGCTGAAGCGTGGGGCTGGCGCACGCAGTTCGTGCTGGCGGCGGTATCCGTGGCGGCGATGGGCGCGGTGATGGCGCGTGCACTGCCGCGTTTCGCGCCGACCAGCACGCTGCGCTATCCGGCGTTGCTGGGTTCGTTGCTGGCGTTGTGGCGCGAGCAGCCGCAGCTGCGCCGTGCGGTGGCCAGCCAGTCGCTGCTGGCCGTGGGATTCAGCGCGTTCTGGTCGACCCTGGCGCTGATGCTGCATGCACGTCTGGGCCTCGGCAGTGCGGCGGCGGGTGCGTTCGGTATCGCCGGTGCGGCCGGTGCATTGGCCGCGCCGTTTGCCGGCCGTTTCGCTGATCGACTGGGGTGCCATGCGGTGGCACGGCTGGCGATTGCGGTGGCGCTGCTGGGCTTCGGCCTGCTGCTGGCCGAAGCCTGGTTGCCGGCCGCCGCGCTGTTGCCGTTGCTGGTGGTGAGTGCGCTGCTGTTCGACTTCGGCTTCCAGTCGGCGCTGGTGGCGCACCAGACCCTGGTCTACGGGCTGGTGCCGCCGGCACGCAGCCGGCTCAATGCGCTGTTGTTCACCGGCATGTTCATCGGCATGGCCGCCGGTGGTGCGCTGGGCAGCCTGGCGCTGGCGCAGTGGGGGTGGCACGGCGTGGCCTGGCTGGCGGTGGTGTGTGCGGGGGGCAGCCTGGCACTGCGTTTGAAGTAGGGGGTTGTTCGGCAGGGCTTGCAGCCCTGCACCTGCTGGAGGCAACAGCAACAGCAACAGCAACAGCAACAGCGGGGTTCCTGTAGGGAGGCGGGGTGGGTCCGGTTGCGGGGGACGCCGTGA
>NZ_KV791407.1:56162-78149 GCF_001807895.1 Stenotrophomonas sp. HMSC10F07 | reverse complement strand
GGCCGGCAGCTGCAGGGATCCTGAGGTTGCCGGCCAGCGGCCGGCACTACCGCCCACCGCGCGATGCGCGGCACGAACAACAGCGGGAACGCCCCATGTCCCTGGCCGAATTCGCCCTCATCGACCGCATCCGCGCCCGCACCCTCGAGCGCGACGACATCCTGCTCGGCATCGGTGACGACGCCGCGCTGCTGCAGCCGCGCGCCAACGAACAACTGGTGGTCACCGCCGACACGCTCAACAGCGGCGTGCACTTCCCGGTGGAAACCCCGGCCTTCGACATCGGCTGGAAGACCCTGGCGGTCAACCTGTCGGACCTGGCCGCGATGGGCGCGCGCCCGGCGTGGTGCACGCTGGCGTTGTCGCTGCCGGAAGCGTCTGAAGACTGGATCGAGGCCTTCGCCGATGGCTTCTTTGCCCTGGCCGACCAGCACGACATCGCGCTGATCGGTGGTGACACCACGCGCGGCCCGCTGTCGCTGTCGGTGACCGCGATGGGCCAGGTCGGGCGTGGCCAGGCGCTGCGCCGCGACCGCGCGCAGGTGGGTGATGACATCTGGGTGAGCGGCACGCTGGGCGATGCCGCCGGCGCGCTGCGCCTGTGGCAGCAGGGTGCACTGAGCATCGCCACCGCCACGCTGCTGGCCGACTACGAAAGCCTGCGCCTGCGCCTGCTGCGGCCAACGCCACGCGTGACGCTTGGCCTGCGCCTGCGGGCCTTCGCGCACGCGGCGGTGGACGTGTCCGACGGCCTGCTGGCCGACCTCGGTCATATCACCACGCGCAGCAACGTGGCCGCACATGTCGATGCCGATTCGCTGCCGATCTCGCACGCGCTGCGTGAGCTGCTCGGTCGTGAGGCCGCACGCGACTGCGCACTGCGCGGTGGCGACGATTACGAGCTGTGCTTCACTGCCGCCGCCGACCAGCGCGACGCGCTGCACTACCTGGCCGAATCGCTGGACGTGCCGCTCACCCGCATCGGCCGAATTGCCGAAGGGCAGGGCGTACACGTGGACGGCGAAGCCGCCGACGGCGGTTACCAGCACTTCGCGTAGCAGCAGCGGTACTGCCCTGCTGGGTCAACCTTCGGGGTGGGGTCAGATCCCTTTGCGCCGCAAAGGGATCTGACCCCAGGTGCGCACTGTTTGGGTTGACGTGGCATTTGTAGAGCCGAGCCCACGCTCGGCTGCAATCCGATTGGAGCGTGATGAGCCGAGCATGGGCTCGGCTCTACATATGCCATTACACCGCCCGCAACTGCACATCCACATACTCGGCCAGCCCACGGCAGGCCAGCAGCAGCCCTTCGCGCGCGCCATCGCCCATCTGCTGGTCAATATCCCCATCCACGCGTACGCGTTCGGTGGCGTGCAGCAGTTCCAGCAGGAAACTCAGCCCCGCATTGGCGCGGTCGATACGCGCCATGGCAAGGCGCTGCCCGGCTGTGCGGTTGGTGCCGGGCCATGGTTGACCATCGGCGGCATCGCCTTGGCGGATGTGCTGCAGGCAGGCCTGCAGGGTAATGGCCCCGGCACTGTTGCCGGTCTGCAGCGCAACGAAGGTATCTTCCAGCGTGCGGGCCAGGTCATCGGGCAGGCGCGTGGCGGCCTCGCCCAGGGTGGCGGAAAGGTGCGGGTAGGGGGAAGCGGTCATGGCGGCGTCCTTGTGCGAGCGGCAAGGGGCCACCCTGCTTAACAGCGAGGGTGGCGGACGGTGCGTGGTTGCAATACCGGTGGTTAATGTCGTCAAACGCCGGCGGGCACGAGGCCCCCACGCACCGCCCGCCATAGGTGCGCGGACAGAATGCCTGCCGACGCCACCCAACAAGGAAAGGGCGACGCCGGCAGGCAAGCGTAAACGACATTCACCAAACGGGATTGCAAGCCCGTGCCACCCGTTGTTGGTGGCGCTAGATGATCTGCATGCAGTGCCACGTATGCCAATGAGAAAGATTTGAAAATTCGAAAACGTTGCAGACGTGCGGCGCGGCGTCAGTGTGGTGATTACGACATTCCCACAGGGGCGAACTGGGACCGGAGCTGAACCATGTCCCGGCCTGTCGCGATCATCCATTGAATGACTGCGGCAGCGGTCGTGATGCTGTCGGATCGTTTTCCACCCGATGCCTGCATGTCCCCTCCCGAACGTTCCCGCAACGCTGCCATTGACGGCCTGCGTGCATTGGCGGTGCTGGCCGTCATCCTGTTTCACGCCAACGCAGCCTGGTTACCGGGTGGCTTCACCGGTGTGGATCTGTTCTTCGTGGTGTCCGGCTTCGTGATCAGCCAGTCGTTGGCTTCGCGCGCCCATGCGTCGCTGGGCGCGATGCTGCTCGATTTCTACCGGCGCCGCGTGCTGCGCCTGTTGCCGGCGTTGCTGGTGATGCTGGTGACCACTTTCATACTGTCTGCGCTGTTCATTCCCCGCGCGTGGCGCAATGAGCAGTTCGACCAGACCGGCTGGGCCGCGCTGGTCGGCTTCAGCAACATCGTGCTGGCTGGTCAGCAGGACGACTACTTCTCACCCGGCGCGGAACTGAACCCTTTCCTGCACACGTGGACGCTGGGCGTGGAGGAACAGTTCTACCTGGTCTTCCCGCTGCTGTTCTTCGTCTGGCTGCGCGGGCGTGAGCGCTGGCCGTGGTTGCGCTGGTTGTTGCCGGTGCTCACCCTGCTGTCGCTGGCGTGGGCAGGCTGGCAGGCGCAGACGGCACCGGCGGCAGCGTTCTACCTGCTGCCGGCGCGATTCTGGGAGCTGGCTGCGGGCGCGCTGCTGTACCAGTGGATGCGCACGCGCACGCCGGGCCAGAACGGTGATGCGGTTGCAGTGGTCGGTCTGGCACTGCTGGGTGCAGGCGTGGTGATCGCACCGCAGCTGGCGATGCCGGTTCCCGGCGTGCTGGCCACCGTGGCCGGTACCCTGCTGCTGTTGGCAAGCGTGTCGATGCCGGGGACATCACGCCTCGCCCGCGTGCTGGGCTGCGCACCGCTCGCCTACCTGGGGCGCCTGTCCTATTCGCTGTACCTGTGGCATTGGCCGCTGCTGGTGCTGCTGCGCTGGACCTACGGCCTGCACGGCGCCGCGCTGTGGCTGTATCCGGTACTGCTGCTGGCGCTATCGGCTGTGTCGTATCACTTCATCGAGCGTCCGCTGCGCAGTGCGTTGCCGCTGCTGCGCCTGGCACCGGCCAAGGTGCTGGCGATGGCGGTACCGCTGGTGGCGCTGTGTGGCGCGGGTGCCTGGGCCACGGTGGAGTACCATGAGCAGGTCTCGCTGAGCGTGACCCGCGACGGCTATGCATGGCAGGCGCGTCGCTACCCCGCGTGGCGCCCACTGGAGCCGCTGAGTGCGCCGGCGCTTGAAGGGCGGCGCCTGTTCGTGGCCGGCGATTCGCACGCGGCGGCGTATCGCACCATGACCAGCATGGTCGTGCGCCAGACCGGCATGGAGCTGCGCCAGCAGGATCGCGGCGGCTGCAGCTTCGTCAATCTGCTGCGGGCCAGTCCAGCCGATTGCCAGGACTTCATTGAGCACACGCTGTCGACCATCGAACGCGAGGCACGCCCCGGTGACATCGTGCTGCTGGCGGCCTTGCGCATGCCGGAGCTGCGTGGATTCGACTGGCGGCGACAGGATGCGCAGGAAATCTATCGTCAACTGCTCGCCGAGCGCACCCCGATCGATGCGCAGGCCGCGCGTGATGAGGCTGATCATGTTCTTGGACGTCTGCAGAAGCTGGGCGTGCAAGTGGTTTTGGATGCACCGCTGCCGTTGTTCAAGGCCGGTGCGTACCGCTGTTCCGACTGGTTCAACCGCCGCAACCCGGCGTGTGCCGGTGGCCTGAGCATGCCGCGCGATGATCTGGAGAGGCTGCGTGCGCCGCAGATGGCGTTGCTGGCCGAGCTGGCAGCGCGCTATCCATCGCTCACGGTGTGGGATCCGCTGCCGCTGCTGTGCGGGCCAACGACCTGTTCGGCGGTGGAAGACGGGGAACCGCTGTTCTTCGACAACGACCACCTGAGCGGGCATGGCAACCGCGTGCTGTTGCCCAGTTTCCGGCAGACCCTGATCGATATTGCAGGCGACACGCCGGTGTAGAGCCGAGCCCACGCTCGGCTTGCGCGCGCAGCGCGGGCTTCATCGCGATCTGGTCGAAGAGCAGCCGAGCATGGGCTCGGCTCTACAGGAGTGCGAAGGAGTGTGCGCGGTCTATGCCGGCGGCAGTACCTTGCCCGGGTTGAGGATACCGTCCGGGTCAAGCGCGGCTTTGATCGCGCGCATCGTCGCCAGCGTAGCCGGTGTGAACGCCTGCGTCATGAAATCGCGCTTGGCCAGGCCGATGCCGTGTTCGCCCGACAACGTGCCACCCAGTGCCAGCGTCAGCTCGAAGATCTTCGGCAGCGCGGCATGCGCGCGCGTGTTCTCGTCGGCATCCTCCGGGTGGTAGAGGATGTTGACGTGCAGGTTGCCGTTGCCGGCATGGCCGAAGGTGACGATGGTGAGCGCGTAGTCCCGTGCCAGGGCCTGCACGCCGGCCACCAGTTCCGGAATGCGCGACACCGGAACCACCACGTCTTCATTGATCTTGCCGGGAGCGACGCTGCGCAGCGCAGGCGACAGCGCCTTGCGCGCCGCCCACAGCTGGTCGCGCGCGCGGCCTTCCATCGCCACGTCCAGCTCGATCGTGCCGTCGCCTTCGGCGGCGCTGGCCAATGCCTGCAACAGATAGGGCAGGGTGTCGTGGTCACCATCGGCCTCGACCAGCAGCATCGCCCCTGCTTCCGGCACATCGGCACCATTCAGCCGCAGCAGTTCCAGGCTGCGCGCGTCCATGAATTCCAGGCGGGTGGGTACCACCGGCTGCGACATCAACCGCGATACGGCGGCCGCAGCAGCATCGGCATCGCGGTACAACACGCGCAGACCGGCCTGGCTGACCGGCAGCGGGGTCAGTTTCAGCGTGGCTTCCACGATCAGTGCCAGCGTGCCTTCGCTGCCCACCAGCAGGTGGGTGAGGTCGTAGCCGGTGGCATCCTTGGTGTAGGCACCACCGCAGCGGATCAACTCGCCGGTGCCGGTGACGGCCACCAGGCCCAGCACGTTGTCGCGGCTGGTGCCGTACTTCACCGCGCGCGGGCCGCCCGCATTGCAGGCCAGGTTGCCACCGACGCTGCAGATCTCCGCACTGGACGGGTCCGGTGCCCAGAACAGGCCGTGCGGGGCCAGTGCTTGCTGCAGGGCGCCATTGAGCACGCCCGGTTGCACCACCGCGCAGCGATCGCCGGCGCGGATCTCGACGATGCGGTCCATGCGGGTGAACGACAGCACGATGCTGCCGGGCAGCGGCACGGCCGCGCCGGTGGTGCCAGTGCCGGCGCCACGTGCGACCAGAACCACGCCATGCGCGCGGCAGGCACGCACCAGCGCCTGCACCTGTTCGATGCTGGCGGGCAGCGCGACGGCAGCCGGGCGCTGATGGCGCCATGAGTTGTCCTGTGCGTTGGCCTCCAGCGCGCCGTCATCCATGCGCCAGCCCTCCGCGCCCAGCAGGGTGGAAAGTTCAGTAACCAATGCGGTGGGCAGGGCAGGACTCATGACGGATCTCGTGGGGCAGCAGGAGCGGGTTGGATCAGTTTCCAGGCGACAACGGCGCCGGCCAGTGGCAGCCACACCCAGCGCAGTTCGGAGAGCAGGGTAGCCACGCCGCGTGGGCTGAAGAACTGTGGCGCGAACGGTGACACGCGGATGGGGCGCCACGGCGCGAAGAAGCGGTGTTCGCTCCACGGCCAGGCCAGCGCAACGCCCAGGCCACCGGAGGTCATCGCATCCAGCAGCGGATGGCTGGCGGCGCAGACGAAGACGAATACCGCCGCTTGCACGGTAGATGCCAACCTTGGTTGGCACACACCCGCCGACCAAGGTCGGCGACTACCAAAGAACGCCAACACCGCAGCCAATGCGGCCAGCACGCCGGCAAACAGCAGTGAATGACTGGCGCCACGATGGCCGAACGCATCGGCGTAGGGAATATGCAGCGCAAAGGCCAGTACATCGGCATCGGGCAGCATGGCGGCGATCACGCCGGCGGCCAGCAGGCGCGGCGGGATGCGGCCACGATCCGCGGCGCACCACAGCGCCAGCGGCACAGCGGCATGGGTGATGATCGAAGGCATCAGTCACGCACCGTGGTCGTGCCGGCTCTGGCAGCTGCCAACCCTGGTTGGCACACAAGCGCCGACCAAGGTCGGCCTCTACCAGAGCGGACGGTACCCATCAGCAATCATCCAGCCGGAATGCATCACGCAGCCAGTGCAGCTGCGGCGGTTCGCCACTGGCTTCCACCACATCGAAGCGGCAGGGTGCATTGGCCAGCACCGGGTTGTCCTGCAGGTACAGTTGCGCGGCATGGGCCAGGCGCCGGCACTTGCGCGCATCCACTGACGCGGCGCCGCCACCGAAATCGGATCGCGCGCGGTAGCGCACTTCCACGAACACCACGGTGCCGGCATCGTCCATCACCAGGTCCAGTTCACCGCCGCGATAGCGCACATTGCGCGCACGCGGCTGCAGTCCGGCCTGTTGCAGGTGCTGCTCGGCGGCGGCTTCCACCGCCGAGCCCCGTTGGCTGCGTTCAGCGACCACCGACGATCGGCATCGGCCGGCCGCCATTGAAGGTCGACCAGGCCGGCTGGCGCAGGATGTTGCCGTTGCTGTCCAGGAACAGGGTGCCGGTGGCACCGTCCAGGCCGCCTTCGTTGGACAGCTTGTCCAGGTAGGCGGTGATCTTCCAGGCGTCGGCACCGAAGGCGAACAGGCGGCCGGCCGCACCGCGTGCGCTCGGCAGGGTGCTGGCCACCTGGCTGGCCGACGGCAGGCCGGACACGCTGCGCACGTTCCAGGCTTCGTTCGGGTAGACAATGCCGTCCAGCGCCACGTCTTCTTCCACCTTGCCGCTGCCAACGGTCAGCTGCGAGGTGCCGACGCGGGTCGCGCCGCCTGCACCGGCCAGCGCCAGCTGCGGCGCCAGCAGGCGCGCCTGCGGCGCACGCACGGCGAGGAACACGGCATCGACCTGGCCGGCGTTGCGCACCTGCGCGCCGACATCGCCGACGGCATCGGTGACGCCGATCGTGGCCACCACCTGGCCACCGCGCTGCGCGAAGCGCTGGGCAAAGGCGGCGGCGGCACGGCGGCCGGTGTCGTCAGCGCTGTTGATCACCAGCGCCTTGACGCGCTCGCGGCCACGCAGGTACTCGGCGGCGACGATGCCATCGTCTTCCGGCGCCAGCGAGAAGCCGGCACTGCCGGCCGGCGGTGCGTCCTTGCCGCGGTTCAGGGCCAGCACCGGCACCTGCAGCTGCTGGCGGCCGTACACCGCGTCCACTTCGTCGCGGCCCAGCGGGCCGACCACGAAGTCGGCACCGGAGGCGACGGCCTTGTCATAGGCGGCCAGGGCACCGGCCGGGGTGCCGGCGGTGTCGAAGAAGTTGATGTCCGGGCGGCGCCGGCTTTCACCGTAGTAGGCGCTCAACAGGCCATCGCGCACCGGCTGTGCGGCGGTGGCCAGGCGGCCGCTGAGCGGCAGCAGCACGGCCAGCTTGGCCGGCGGGCGGTAACCGTCGCTCATCGCCGGCGGGCGCTTGCTGGTGTCGAACTGGGCCGCGCCATCGCGGTCGAACGGGCGCGGCAGCGGCAGGCCGCGCGCGATCAGTGCACGGCCGGCGAAGTTGTAGAGCGGGTCGTTGGCCGGCAGGGCGGCGGCACGGCTGCGCAGGGTGGCGTCGTCGAGGGTGCCGAGCAGGCCGGCAATGGCGGCCTGGTTCTCGCTGCGCGCGCTGCCGGTCAGGCTGGAATGGGCGCGGGCCCGTTCGGTGGCGGCACCGAAGGCATCGCCGGTGCCCTGCAGGGCACTGGCACGGGCCAGGTACCAGCGTGTGCGCAGGGCCGGCAGCACGTTGTCGCCGTGGTCCTTCAGCAGGGCCAGCGCCTGCGCCGGCTGCTTGTCGGCCAGGGCCAGCTCGGCACTGGTCAGCTGGTAGCGCTGCAGGCTGGCGCCGGACAGCTGGCGTGCGGTGAGCTGGCCGAGCAGGCTGCGCGCGCGGGCACTGTCGCCGGCGAGGTGCCAGGCCCAGGCCGCATCGGCCAGTGCGTTGCTGCGGGCGCCGCCGCGCAGGGTGGAGGCCAGGCCTTCCAGCTGCAGCGCGGCATCGCGCGGCTTGCCTTGTTCGATCAGCGCCAGCGCCTGGCTCTGGGCCGGCGAATCGGGCGTGCTGGTCAGGCTGGTGGTGGCACAACCGGCCAGCAGCATCAGCGACAACGACAGGGCGGAGATCCGTGCGGCGGGCTTGTTCATGATCGGGTCCATGCGATGGGGGCAGCGGCCTTGGCCGGGTACACGCTACGATTCTACCCTTGCCCCGTGAGTACCGCTGAAATGAGTGTGCCAACCCTGTACGTCGTCGCCACGCCGATCGGCAACCTGGCCGATCTGAGCCCGCGCGCGCAGGAGGTGCTGCGTTCGGTGGCGGCCATCTGTGCCGAGGACACCCGCCGCAGCGGCCAGCTGCTGTCCCATTTCAGCATCCAGCAACCGCTGGTGGCCCTGCACGAACACAATGAAGAGGCCCTGGCGCAGCGCCTGGTTTCGCGATTGCAGGCCGGCGAGTCGCTGGCGCTGGTCAGCGATGCCGGTACCCCGCTGGTCAGTGACCCCGGTTTCCGCCTGGTGCGTGCCGCGCGCGCGGCGGGCATCAAGGTCAGCCCGGTGCCCGGTGCCTGCGCCGCCATCGCCGCGCTGAGCGTGGCCGGCCTGCCCAGCGACCGTTTCAGCTTCGAGGGTTTCCTGCCGGCCAAGGCCAGCGGCCGCCGCGACCGCCTGCAGGCGCTGGCCGGCGAAGTGCGCACGATGGTGTTTTACGAATCCTCGCACCGTATCGCCGAGTCGCTGGCCGACATGGCGGCGATCTTCGGCGGCGAGCGCCCGGCGGTGCTGGCCCGCGAGCTGACCAAGCTGTTCGAGACCGTGCTTGATGGCGACCTGGCGGGGCTGCTGGCCCAAGTCGAGGCCGACGACAACCAGCGCAAGGGCGAGTTCGTGGTGATGGTGCAGGGTGCCGGTGACGACGAGGAAGCGCAGCTGGCGCATGGTCGCCGCGTCTACGCGAAGCTGAGCGAGCACCTGCCGCCGTCGACCGCCGCCAAGCTGGCCGCGGAACTGACCGGTGCGCCGCGCAAGGCGCTGTACGGCAGTTGATCGCTCGCTCCGGGCCATGTCGGGGCAGCGCGCGGCGCGAAATGCGAAACGGTTCGGATCCGCCGGAGGGACGCCAACCTCTGCGGCGTGAACGTGCTCACGTGCGCGGCTGAGGGACGAATCCGGGGACAGGCGATGTCGTGATGAGCAGCAATGACCGACCCACTGATGATCGTACGAAGCCTGCAGCCTTGGGTATTGCGGGACGTCCTGCAGAGCGGCATTGAGATCAGTCGAGCCCGTGCGGATACTCCCGATGCGGAAGGGTGTCCGTAGTGTGACCCCATTTCCGAGGCCTCTGACGCGTGAGGACCGGTGCTCGGGATGTCTTCAAATGCCTGTCCTGGGCGAAGACGCTCCGGCACACGCCTCTTCATTCCCCACTTGGGAGCAATTGTTCGAGATGGCATTGACAGCCTACCTTCAGGCTCATTTCCTGCCAAAGGATGTGTTCGCCGCATTCTGCAATGTGTCAGAAGAATGGCTAAGTCGCCTGATTGCAGTGCGCGCGGTGCCGGAGCCCACCTGCACCTGCGAGGAAGGCACCATCTATGCGCGTGCGTCGATGCCGTTCTCGCCGACCGAGTATGACCGTAGCAGTAGAAAGCGGTTGGTCGACGATCCTCGCCGGGAGCTGGGCGAAAAGTCCTGAAAGGCGTGCAGACCTGCATGGCTCGTTCACAGACTGGGACGCTGGAACACGGCAGCGGCCGAATTCCGGGGGGGCTAAGGGGCGAAGCTCTCAAATTTCCTTCAGGGAGGAAAGACAGATGTTTGAAAAGGGACTGTTCCTGCTGTTCGCACTGGCCGATGTGCCAGCTCCTGCAGCTGAAGCGCCGCCACCCGCAGCCATTACCGAAGCCGATCTGGGCCCGGACTATGTCGGCTACCTGCTGTTCGATCCGGGGTTGGTCGAGTTCAATCGGCTGCAGTCGGTTCGCGATTACGGCAATTACCTGACCTACCGCGCGGCACGTGACGCGTTGGAGAGCTACGAGGCATGTCTGCAGGTGGGGGCCGACAACCACGCACAGATCGAGGCGGCCTACCAGCAGTTGGTGAACAGCCAGCAGCGGTACGTCAGCGCGGCGCAATGGCGCGACCTGCGGCAGGCCCTGCGTGCGAGGCGCGAGCCGGTGCCCGAGCGCGCGTCGTGGCAATGCGCCGCATTCGTGGACAACGCGCCCTATTTCGATGCGGGGTTGGACGATGCACTGCTGGGCGCCACCGAATTGGCGCGCGAGCAGGCCGGGGAAGGGGATTCGCGTAGCGACGCGCTGCGCCCGGTCCTCGGCGTTCAGATGGGGGGCGCGACCGTGATCGAATCCGAGCCTGACGAGGGTCCGGCCCATCGCGCCGGCCTGCGCAAGGGGGATGAGGTGCTGGCCGTGGCGGGTACCCGAGTGAAGACCGTCTTCGGTGTCGGCCAAGCGTTGAAAGCCTACGCGCCGGGCGATCGCGTGGACGTGCGCGTCCGCCGCATTGAATGGGACGGTTCGCAACCGCAGGTGCGGGAATTGATCGTAGGTGTGGTGCTGGAGTCGCGGGCGGTGGTGATGGCGAGGGCGAAGGGCCGCTAGAGCCACGCCACGCGTGGATGAACCGGACGCCGCGATCGGCACGGCAGGAAAGGCGTGCGTACGCTAGAATGCGCGCTGGCGGAGTCGGCCAGACAGTCGCGTCATCCCTTCGGGGGTGCCGAGGAAAGTCCGGGCTCCATAGGGCAAGGTGCCAGGTAACGCCTGGGCGGCGCAAGCCGACGGAAAGTGCAACAGAAAGATACCGCCTACGTCTTCTTCGGAAGGCCGGTAAGGGTGAAATGGTGCGGTAAGAGCGCACCGCGAGTCTGGCAACAGACCGGCACGGCAAACCCCACCTGGAGCAAGACCAAATAGGGATCCTTTGGCGCGGCCCGCGTTGGATCCGGGTAGGTTGCTTGAGCGTTGCGGTGACGTAACGCCTAGAGGAATGACTGTCCACGACAGAACCCGGCTTATCGGCCGGCTCCGCCTCTTTCTTCTTCCACGCATGGCGTGGATCTACCGTGATTCCGGGGTCGGATCCCTTTCCAGAGGAAAGGGATCCGACCCCATGCCCTGATCAGCCCGGCATGCGGTACTGCCCGGCGGAGATGAACTGCGAGAAGCGCTCGCACCACACCACCACGGTGGTGTAGTCGTCCACGTCCACGTTCGCGGGGACGTCCACCAGGAAGCGGTTGAAGGTCTTTACCTCGCCGATGCGCTGGGCCTGCGCCTTGATCTTCAGGAAGTCGGCCTTGTTGTCGACGAAATCGCGAACCAGATAGACCTTGTAATCCGGGCCCGGTCCCATCTTCCCGTCGAAGGCGACCTGGGTGGCGCTGACGCTGACCTTGCCTTCGGCCCAGTGCACCGCATCGCTGCCTTTGAGGTCGCGGCGGAAGGTGGTGCGGTAGGTGGCGTCTTTCATTGCGGCCTGTACCTGGGCGACCGGCGGGTCATCGGGGGCGATCAGGATCGGCAGCAGATAGACGCCCAGGCCGAAGCCCAGGCCGAGGGTGAGCAGATGGGTGGCGAGCAGGATGAGGATGCGGCGCATGGGGCCTCCTTGTGGTTGCGGTCGATCGCGCGGCGTGGTGCCGGGCGCGACCACCCTGGGAGGTCAGGGCCGACATTTATAGACACAGTGCCGATTGCGAAAAGGGCACAGTCGGGTGGCGGCGATGCTGAAACCCCTGGGGTGCGGACGGATCGTGGTCGCGGCTGGAAGCTGAATGACGTTTCAGGCCCGCTGCGATGGCGACGGCCGTCACGTGGATCGCGACATCAAGCTGCGGGTAGTGCCGGCCGCTGGCCGGCAGCTTCATGGCGAATCCGAGCATCCAAAGGCTGCCGGCCAGCGGCCGGCACTACCCCCGCCACGAGCATCCGGCCAAGGGCCGTCTTGATCGGGTCAGAAAATGACGTGGCTTTGTCCGCTCGGTGCACCCTGCGGGCCGAAGCGGCGTTCGTGGATCTCGCCGTGGCCGTCGGCGTCGATCAGCAGCACGGTGCTGGCGCGGGTGCCGTAGTCGTCGCCGCGGATGAAGGCCGGGCTCAACCAGCGCTCGCGTTCCAGGCCGATGCCGGTGTCGGGCAGGTCGCTGTCGGCGGGGCGGTGTTCATCGGCCAAGGCATTCCAGAGCGGGGTCAGGTCCGGGGTCAGATCCCTTTCGCGTTGCGAAAGGGATCTGACCCCGTCTGCTTCCAGCCATGCCGACAGCGCGGCCATCAGCCGTCGGGTCTTCGGCCAGGGCGCGTCCAGCGCGCCGTTGGACATGCCGTGGACCCCCGGGCCAAGCGTCTGCCGTTCGGCGGGATGGTTGCCCAGGTACTCCAGGCTGTCGCCATCGGCCAGCAACAGATTGAATGGGGCGTAGGCACCCGCCACGGTTGCCAGCCGCTCGATATGCACGGCGGCCGGGTCGCGGCCGCGCAGGAAGTCGGCCACCAGCGCGCCCCGCGACGGTCCGGTCTGGGCCGCCAGCGGGTCGCGGACGTTGGTGACCACCGCCATCCGGCCCGAGGCGCCGACCCCGGCCCAGCCACCGCCGGAGCGCAGGTCGCGTCCCCCGATGACGGAGGTCTCATCCTGCCAGGGGGCCAGCGCCGCGGTGGGGCGGGCGTGGAACTCATCACGGTTGCCGGTCATTACCAGCCGCCAGCGCGGGTGGTGCATCCAGCCAAGAGCGAGCAGGCACATGGCCTCATTGTGCACCGTTTGCGCATTACGGCGCCGTTTCCGGCCAGGCCGGGATGAATGCGCGGTCGATGTTTCACGCCCCGTCCACGCCCCTGAACTTCCGTTCAATCTCAAAAATTGAGACGGATCAGCAACTTGTGGATAAGCCTTGAACAATTCTCTAAAGGTTGTTGCAAGCCATTGATGCGGCTGGCGATTTCCCTGCTGAAAAGTTGTTGACAACCCTCGGCCCGCTGCTAAGGTGGGCATCAGAGGGAAATCCGGGTGTTTTGTGGGTTTTCGTGGTTCAATGTTTCACCGGGCGAAGGACAAGGTGCAGGCGTCGTGTTCCAGGGCGAGACGGCCATCACAGTTGACGACAAGGGGCGCATGGCGGTTCCCACCGCTTACCGCGACCTCGTCGCGCGCGCCAGTAACAACCGTCTCGTGCTGACCTACAACCCGTTCGAAGCCGGCTGCCTGTGGCTGTACGCAGAGTCGGAATGGGAACGGGTCCGCGACGATGTGATGTCCAAGCCCAACACCCAGCGCGTCGTGCGCCTGTTGCAGCAGAAGCTGGTCGGCTCGGCCGCCCATCTGGAACTGGACGGCAACGGTCGCATCAGCATCCCCGCCAGCCACCGCGGTGCGGTGGGCATTGAGAAGAAGGCGGTATTGCTCGGCATGGGCGACAAGTTCGAATTGTGGAGCGAGCAGGCGCATCGGGCCCTGATCCAGCAGACGTTGTCTGACGAGGATCTGGGTGATGGGTTGCTCGACCTGAAGTTGTGAGCCGGGGTGCCCGGATGCGCCCAGAAGCGCAGACCGGTCACCTTCCGGTGTCGCAGTCGCCGGCGGTGCACCTGCCGGTCCTGTACACCCAGGTCCTTGAAGGCCTGAGGGTGATCGAAAACGGACGTTATCTGGATGGCACGTTCGGTCGTGGCGGTCATGCACGTGGCGTGCTTACCCAGCTCGGTCCCGAGGGGCGCCTGCTGGTCATGGACAAGGATCCGGAAGCCATCGCCGTTGCCGAGCGCGATTTCGCGCCGGATCCGCGCGTGTCCATCTTCCGTGGCAGCTTCGCCCAGCTGCTGCAGTGGGATGCCACGGCCGAAGGCCTGGACGGCGTGCTGTTCGACCTGGGCGTGTCGTCGCCGCAGCTGGATGTGGCCGAACGAGGCTTCAGCTTCGGCAAGGACGGCCCGCTGGACATGCGCATGGACCCGGACAGCGGTGAAAGCGCCGCGCAGTGGATCAACCGCGTCGAAGAGCGCGAGATCGCCGACGTGCTGTGGACCTATGGCGAAGAGCGGCAGAGCCGGCGCATCGCCCGCGCCATCGTGGCCCGCCGCGAGAAGCAGCCGTTCTCCCGCACCGCCGAACTGGCCGAGCTTATCGCCTCGGTGATGCCGCGTGGCAAGGACAAGATCCACCCGGCCACGCGCAGCTTCCAGGCCATCCGCATCCACATCAACCGCGAGCTGGCAGACCTGGAAGCGGGGCTCGATGCGGCGGTGGAAAGGCTCAAGCCCGGTGGCCGTCTGGCGGTGATCAGCTTCCACTCGCTGGAAGACCGCATCGTCAAGCAGTACATGAACCGCCTGGCCAAGGCGCCACCGGCCAACCGCCGCCTGCCCGAGGCCGTTGCGTTCGTGCCGACGCTGGACCTGATCGGCGGGGCCATCAAGGCCACCGACGAAGAGCTGGCCGCCAACCCGCGCGCCCGCAGCGCGGTGCTGCGCGTGGCCCAGAAGCGGGAGGCCGACGCATGAGCCGGTTGCTGCTGATCATCCTGTTGGCCTGCACCGTGGCCTCGGCGATCGGCGTCGTGTTCGTGCGTCACCGTCATCGGCAGACGTTCATCGAGCTGTCGCGCGCCGAGCGCAAGCGCGATGACATCAACCTGGAATTCGGCCGCCTGCAGCTGGAGCAGGCCACGTTGGCCGAAGCCAACCGTGTCGATCGCATCGCCCGCGAAAAGCTCGGCATGAAGTTCCCCGAGGCCGCCGACATCGTGGTGGTGCGCCCATGAGCAAGGCCGGTCGCAACCGTCCACGCAATGCCTTCAACCTGCGCCAGCGCCTGCGCTGGGTCGCGCTGGCGCTCGGCCTGTGCTCGGTGTCGCTGGTCGGCCGCGCGGCCTACGTGCAGATCATCAACAGCGACTTCTACCAGCGCCAGGGCGAGGCCCGCTATCTGCGCGAGCTGCCGATCAAGACTTCGCGCGGCATGATCACCGACCGCAACGGCGAGCCGCTGGCGGTGTCCACGCCGGTTGCCTCGATCTGGGTCAACCCGCAGGACCTGCTGCGTTCGCCCGAGCGCATCCCCGAGCTGGCCCAGGCGGTCGGTATGTCGGTGGATGAGCTGAGCAGCCGCCTGTCGCAGAAGTCGGACAAGGAATTCATGTATCTGCGTCGCCGGATCAATCCGGACGAGGCAGAAAAGGTGGTCGCGCTGAAGATTCCGGGCGTGGCCGCGCAGCGCGAGTTCCGCCGCTTCTACCCGCAGGGTGAGGCGATGGCGCACGTGCTGGGCTTCACCAACATCGATGATCGCGGCCAGGAAGGCCTGGAACTGGCCTTCGACGAATGGCTGCGCGGCAAGCCCGGTGCGAAGCGGGTGATCCGCAACCGCAAGGGCGAGACCGTCGAAAGCGATCTGCTGCGTGCCGCTGAGCCGGGCAAGGACCTGACCCTCAGCATCGACCGCCGCATCCAGTACCTGGCCTTCAAGGAACTGCGCAACGCGCTGGTGGCCAACAAGGCGGCCGGCGGCTCGATGGTGATCATGGACGTGACCACCGGCGAGATCCTGGCCATGGTCAACCTGCCCACCTACAACCCGAATTCGTTGACCGGCGCGATCCCTGATACGCGCCGCAACCGTGCGGTGACCGACCTGGTCGAGCCGGGTTCGACGATGAAGCCGCTGACCATCGCCACCGCGCTGCAGGCCGGTGCGGTGACCAAGGACACCATCATCGACACCAACCCGGGCTACATGACGCTGGGTCGCTTCACCATCCGCGACGTGCCACGCAACAACGGCGTGCTGAACGTGACCGGCGTGATCACCCGCAGTTCGAACGTGGGTGCAGCCAAGGTTGCGGCGAAGATGCCGGACCAGACCTTCTATGACGGCGTGCGCCGCTTCGGCTATGGCTCGGCGCCGCACAGCGGTTTCCCCGGTGAATCGGCTGGTGTGGTGATGCGTCCGGCGCGCTGGTCGGGGACCACCAAGACCACCATGTCCTACGGCTACGGCCTGTCGGTCACGCCACTGCAGATTGCCACCGCCTACTCGGCGCTGGCCAACGGCGGGCGCCTGATCGCGCCGACCTTCGTCAAGGGCCAGCGCAACGAAGGCCAGCAGATCATCGACGAGAACGTCGCCAGGCAGGTGGTGGCGATGATGGAAACGGTGGTCACCCAGGGCGGCGCCAAGCAGGCGGCGGTGCTGGGCTACCGCGTGGCCGGCAAGACCGGCACTGCACGCAAGGCTGGCCCGGGCGGTTACGAGCGCGGGCATTACAACGCGCTGTTCGCCGGCGTGGTGCCGGCCACCAACCCGCGCTTCGCCACCGTCATCGTCATCAACGATCCGCAGGCCGGCAAGTTCTACGGCGGCCTGGTGTCGGCGCCGGTCTATCACAACGTGATGGAAGGCACCCTGCGCCTGATGGACGTGCCGCTGGACGACCTGCAGTCGTGGCTGGCCGCACAGCAGTCGGGCAAGGTCGGCCATTCGGCCTCGATCCTGCCCGCACCGCCGGCCGAGACCGCGCTGCCGGTCGATGCCGCCGCTGAATTCGATGCTGCGCTGCCGAGCGCGCAAGCCCAGACGCCGCCCGTTACGGGAGGCACGCAATGAGTCCTTCGATGTTGCTTTCGCAGTTGCTTCCGGACGTGGCCCTGGCGGGCCATGATCCCGTTCTGACCGGCCTGGTGCTGGACAGCCGCGCCGTGCGCCCCGGCAATGCCTTCGTCGCGATCGCCGGCTTCGGCGCGCATGGGCTGGGCTTTGTCGAGCAGGCCCGTGCGGCCGGTGCCAGCGTCATCCTGTTCGAGCCACCGGCACCGGCCGAGCTGCCGGCGCCGGCCGATGCGATCGCCGTGCCGGGCCTGCGGGCGCGCATGGGGGCGATGGCCGACCAGTTCCATGGCGCGCCGTCGCGGGCGATGGCGATGGTCGGCGTGACCGGTACCAACGGCAAAACCTCCACCGTGCAGCTGCTGGCCCAGGCCTGGCACCTGCTCGGAACGCCCAGTGGCAGTATCGGCACGTTGGGCGCCGGACTTTATGGTGCGGTCGAGCCGACTGGTTTCACCACGCCGCTGGTGCTGCAGATGCATGCGCTGCTGGCACAGCTGCGCGACGCCGGTGCGCGCGCGGTGGCGATGGAAGTCAGCTCGCACGCGCTGGACCAGGGCCGCGTGGATGCCGTGCACTACGACGTGGCGGTGTTCACCAACCTCACCCGCGATCATCTGGACTACCACGGTGACATGGCCAGCTACGGCGCGGCCAAGGCGCGGCTGTTCCATCGCCCGGGCCTGAAGGCGGCGGTGGTCAACCTGGACGACGCCTTCGGTCGCCAGCTGTTCGCTGGCCTGCCTGCTGGCGTGCAACCGATCGGCCTGAGCTCGCGCGCTGCCGCTGGCGCCAGCGTGCGCGCCGAGGCGCTGCAACTGGATGGACGCGGCATTGCCTTCGAGCTGGTCATCGACGGCCAGCGTGCTGCGGTGCAGTCGCCGCTGCTGGGCCGCTTCAACGTGGACAACCTGCTGGCCGTGGCCGGTACTCTGCATGCGCAGGGCCAGCTGCTGCCGCGCATCGCCGAAGTGCTGTCGGCGCTGCAGCCGATCCGTGGCCGCATGAACCGCCTGGGTGGTGAAGACGGTCTGCCGACCGTGGTGGTCGATTACGCCCATACCCCGGACGCGCTGGAGCAGGCGCTGGACAGCCTGCACGGCCATCTGCAGGGCACGCTGTTCTGCGTGTTCGGCTGCGGTGGCGAGCGCGATACCGGCAAGCGACCGCAGATGGCGGCGATTGCCGAGCGCCTGGCCAACCAGGTCATCGTCACCGACGACAACCCGCGCGGCGAGGATGGCGACGTGATCGTGGCCGACATCCTGGCCGGCTTCCAGCACGCCGATGCCGTGACCGTGCAGCGCAACCGCGCGCGTGCGATCGGCCTGGCGGTGAAGCGTGCCGGTGCCGGCGACATCATCCTGATTGCCGGCAAGGGCCATGAGCCGTACCAGGAAGTGAATGGCGTGCGCCATGACTTCGACGACACCGAAGTGGCTGCGGCTGCACTGGCGGCCAAGGCCGGTGTTCTGCAGGCAAAGGCCGGGGAGGGCGCCGCATGAAGCGCACCCTGCTTTCGCTGATCGCACACTGGGCCGGCGGCGAGATCCATGGCGATGACGTGGCCATCGATGCAGTCAGCAATGACACCCGTAGCCTGGGCCCGGGCAGCCTGTATGTGGCGCTGCGCGGCGAGCGTTTCGACGGCCATGACTTCGCTGCCGACGCGCAGGCGCGCGGTGCCAGTGCGCTGCTGGTCGAGCGGCTGCTGCCGATCGAGCTGCCGCAGGTACTGGTGGCCGACAGCGAGCTGGCACTGGCGAAGATCGCCACCGGCATGCAGCGTGACCGTGGCACCGAGGTGTTCGCGATCACCGGCAGCAATGGCAAGACCAGCGTGAAGAGCCTGCTGCTGTCGATCCTGCAGCAGGTGGCCCAGCACGCACACAAGGTGGTCTACGCCAACCCGGGTAACCGCAACAACGAGATCGGCCTGCCGCTGGCGGTGATCGACGCGCCGGAAGATGCCGACTACGCCGTCTACGAGATGGGCGCTGGCAAGCCTGGCGATATCGCCTGCCTGACCGACATCGCCCGCCCGCGCTATGCGCTGGTCAACAACATTGCCCCGGCACACCTGGAACGCATGGGCAGCCTGCTCGGCGTGGCGGTGACCAAGGGCGCGATCTATGCCGCGCTGCCGGCCGATGGCGTGGCGGTGATCAACGCCGACGATGCCTACGGCCGCTGGTTCGAGCAGCACTTTGTCGGTCGCCCGCAGCGTTGCCGCGTGCTGCGCTATGGACTGGAACACTCGGCGGACGTGACCGCGCGCGACATCCGCGCCGGTGCACAGGGCAGCCAGTTCACCCTGGTCGCCCCGACCGGCGAAGCCCGCGTGGTGCTGGGCCTGCCGGGTCGCCACAACGTCAGCAATGCGCTGGCCGCCGCCAGCCTGGCGCTGGCGGCCGGTGTCGATCTGGCGCTGATTGCGGCCGGTCTGGCCGAGGCGCAGCCGGTACCGGGACGCCAGATTGCCCATCAGCTGCGCAACGGCGCGGTGCTGGTGGACGACAGCTACAACGCCAATCCCGGCTCGCTGGCTGCGGCCATCGATGCCCTGGCCGCTGCCCCGGAAGAGGGCTGGCTGGTGCTGGGTGACATGCGCGAGCTGGGCCCGGACGCCGAGGCGCTGCATGCGCAGGCCGGCATCCGCGCACGCGCCGCCGGCCTGAAGCGCCTGTACGCGCTGGGCCCGCTCAGTGCCGCCGCCGCCACCGCCTTCGGCGACGGCGGCCGTCATTTCGCCACCCACGACGCGCTGTCGCAGGCGCTGAAGGACGAGCTGCACGCCGGCGTGCGCTGCCTGGTCAAGGGTTCCCGTGGCAGCGCCATGGACACGATTGTCAAAGCGCTGCTGGCGCAAGGAGAGGAATCCCCGCATGTTGTATGAACTGGCTCGATGGTTGCAGCAGTTGGAGAGCCTGTTCGGGCTGTTCAACTACCAGACGTTCCGCGCCATCCTTGCCGCGCTGACGGCCCTGTTCCTGTCGCTGTGGCTTGGCCCGGCGATGATCCGCAAGCTCGCCCAGTTCAAGGGCGGCCAGCCGATCCGCCAGGACGGTCCGCAGACCCATTTCTCCAAGGCCGGCACGCCGACCATGGGCGGTTCGCTGATCCTGCTCACCATCACCCTGTCGGTGCTGATGTGGGCCGACCTGCGCAACCGCTACGTGTGGCTGGTGCTGGCGGTGATGCTGTGCTTCGGCGCCATCGGCTGGTATGACGACTGGATCAAGATCGTCCGCCGTGACCCGAACGGCCTGAAGTCGCGCTGGAAGTACCTGCTGCAGTCGATCTTCGGCCTGGCCGCGGGCCTGTTCCTGTTCTACACGGCCGACGTGCCGGCAGCGCTGACCTTCTACATCCCGATGTTCAAGTCGGTCGCGCTGCCGCTGGCCGGCATCGGCTTCGTGGCCATCGCCTACTTCTGGATCGTCGGCTTCTCCAACGCGGTGAACCTGACCGACGGCCTGGACGGCCTGGCAATCATGCCGACCGTGCTGGTGGCCTGCGCGCTGGGCGTGTTCGCCTATGCCTCGGGCAACGTGGTGTTCGCCAACTACCTGCAGATCCCGCAGATCCCGGGCGCCGGCGAGCTGGTCATCATCTGCGCGGCCATCGCCGGAGCCGGCCTGGGCTTCCTGTGGTTCAACACCTATCCGGCCATGGTCTTCATGGGCGACATCGGCGCCCTGGCGCTGGGTGCGGTGCTGGGCACCATCGCGGTGATCACCCGCCAGGAACTGGTGCTGGTGATCATGGGCGGCGTGTTCGTCATCGAAACCCTGTCGGTGATGATCCAGGTCGCCTCGTTCAAGCTGACCGGCAAGCGCGTGTTCCGCATGGCGCCGATCCACCACCATTTCGAACTGAAGGGCTGGCCGGAGCCGCGCGTGATCGTGCGCTTCTGGATCATCTCCGTCGTGCTCGTGCTGATCGGCCTGGCCACGTTGAAGGTGCGCTGAGATGAACGACCTGTCCCGCCAGGCAACACGCCTTGAAGCCATCGAAGGCAGCTACGACAAGTGGCTGCTGGGCGCGATCATCGCGCTTACCGGCGTGGGCGTGGTGATGGTGGCGTCCAGCTCGATCGCCTTGATGAGCAGCCCGTTCTACTACCTCAACCGCCACCTGATCTTCCTGGCGGTGGGTATCGTGCTGGCGGTCATCGCCGCCCGCACCGAGCTGAAGTCCATCGAGCAGTACAACCAGATGCTGCTGCTGGGCTGCTTCGTGCTGCTGCTGGCGGTGTTCGCGCCGGGCCTGGGCAGCACGGTCAACGGCGCACGCCGCTGGATCAACCTGGGCATCTCCAAGTTCCAGACGGTCGAGGCGGTGAAGGTGCTGTACATCGTCTGGCTGTCCAGCTACCTGGTGCGCTTCCGCGACGAGGTCAATGCGACCTGGCCGGCGATGCTCAAGCCGCTGGGCGTGGCCGGTGCGCTGGTGGTGCTGCTGCTGCTGCAGCCGGACTTTGGTTCTTCGACCCTGCTGCTGGCGATCACCGCCGGCATGCTGGTGCTGGGCGGGGTGAACATGCCGCGCATGTCGATGCCGGTGGTCATCGGCCTGGTCGGCATGAGCGCGCTGGCGATCATCGAGCCGTACCGCATGCGCCGCATCACCTCGTTCCTGGACCCGTGGGCCGACCAGCAGGGCGACGGCTACCAGCTGTCCAACGCGCTGATGGCGGTGGGCCGTGGCGAGTGGACCGGCGTCGGCCTGGGCAATTCGGTGCAGAAGCTCTACTACCTGCCGGAAGCGCATACCGACTTCATCTTCTCGGTCACCGCTGAGGAATTCGGTTTCCTGGGTACCTGCGTGATCGTGGCGCTGTACGCGCTGCTGGTCGGCCGTACCTTCTGGCTGGGCATGCGCTGCGTGGAAATGAAGCGCCACTTCTCCGGCTACATCGCCTTCGGCATCGGCCTGTGGATCAGCATGCAGACCTTCGTTTCGATCGGCGTGAACCTGGGTATCCTGCCGACCAAGGGCCTGACTCTGCCGCTGATCTCCTCCGGCGGCTCGTCGGTGCTGATGACCTGCGTGGCGATGGGCCTGCTGCTGCGCGTGTCCTATGAGCTCAAGCGCGCCGAGCGTCGCCAGGCCGTGCGCATCGGTGGCGCCGAAGAAGCGGCTGCCGAGCC